>NZ_JBHYIQ010000225.1:0-1178 GCF_042739895.1 Amycolatopsis sp. NPDC059021 | reverse complement strand
TTGTGTTGTAAAAGTTGATGTAGTTGAGCAGTATTTGTCGTGCTTCCTGACATGTTTTTGGTTGTGGGTATGGGTGTAGTGCTTCGTTTTTGAATGATCCGAACCATGATTCCATGGCGGCGTTGTCGAGTGCGCTGTGCTGTTGTCCGATGGAGGGCATCATGTCGGCGTCTTTGATGATGGTGAGCCAGGTTTCGGAGGTGAATTGGTAGCCGCGGTCACTGTGGACGATGCATTGTGGTGGTGGTTTCCGTAATGCGATCGCGTCCCGGAGTGCGGTGTATGCGGTGTTGGGTGTTTCGTGGTCTGCGGTGGCCCAGCTGATCACTCGGCGGCTGTGGGCGTCCATGATCACTGCGGCGCGCAGGTAGCCTTGTCCGGTTTTGATCATGGTGAGGTCGGTGAACCACAGCATGTTTGGGCGGGGCCGGTCGAAGATGCGGTGGACCAGGTCTTTGACCTCCGGTCGTCGCACGGGCGGTGCGGCGCGTGGTCTCGCCTTGCGTTTCCCGCGGGTCGCGACGATGCCGTTCTCTCGCATCAGCCGGGCCACGCGATGCCTGCCGACCTGCACGTTTGCCCGGATGAGTTCGCGGTGGATCCGTGGTGATCCGTAGGAGCCCAGCTGGGTGTGCAGGGCGGTGATCTGGTCGAGCAGGACACGGTCCTGGGCGGCGCGTGGTGACGGTGGTCCGGTCAGCCGGCGCCGCCAGTCGTAGAAGCCTGACCGGGACACGTCCAGGATGCGGCACATCATGCTGATCGATCGGGACGGGTTGCGTGCCTTCTCCGCGTGTATCCAGCCGTAAATGGCTACTGGTCCCTGCGGCGTGCGAAGAAGGCCAATGCTTTTCCCAGGATTTCGAGTTCTTCCTCCCTCTGCCGAAGCTGGCGCTTCAAATCGGCGATCTCCGCCTTGTCATCACGACTACGGTCACCCGGGACAGTCTCGGACAACAATTTCCCTTGAGCGTTAGCGTCCTCGCGGACCCAGTTCGCCACCGTCGTCGCCGACAGATCGAACTCCTCGGCGATGTCCTTGAACGTGCGGCCGCCCTGCCGGAACAACTCCACGATCTGTGTCTTGAACTGCTGCGAAAATCTACTAGCCATCCGAACAACCTCCAGTGGTCACCACAACCACTCTGACGGTGTCCGCCACCTCCGGGCAAGCTCAC
>NZ_JBHYIQ010000224.1:0-1222 GCF_042739895.1 Amycolatopsis sp. NPDC059021 | reverse complement strand
ACCCCCGAAAGGAGTTAACCGGTCCACTTAACCTTCCAGCACCGGGCAGGTGTCACCCCCTATACTTCGCCTTACGGCTTCGCAGAGACCTGTGTTTTTGCTAAACAGTCGCCTGGGCCTATTCACTGCGGCTCTCTCGGGCTTGCACCCTAACAGAGCACCCCTTCTCCCGAAGTTACGGGGTCATTTTGCCGAGTTCCTTAACGAGAGTTCTCTCGATCACCTTAGGATTCTCTCCTCGCCTACCTGTGTCGGTTTGCGGTACGGGCACCTCTCACCTCGCTAGAGGCTTTTCTTGGCAGTGTGGAATCAGGAACTACGCTACTATATTTCGCTCGCCATCACAGCTCAGCCTTATGGGAAACGGATTTGCCTATTTCCCAGCCTAACTGCTTGGACGCGGATATCCAATACCGCGCTTACCCTATCCTCCTGCGTCCCCCCATTGCTCAAATGGTGAGGAGGTGGTACAGGAATATCAACCTGTTGTCCATCGCCTACGCCTTTCGGCCTCGGCTTAGGTCCCGACTAACCCTGAGCGGACGAGCCTTCCTCAGGAAACCTTAGGCATTCGGTGGAGGGGATTCTCACCCCTCTTTCGCTACTCATACCGGCATTCTCACTTCTAAGCGCTCCACCAGTCCTTCCGGTCTGGCTTCACAGCCCTTAGAACGCTCTCCTACCACTGTTCGAAGAACAGTCCGCAGCTTCGGTGATACGTTTAGCCCCGGTACATTTTCGGCGCAGAGTCACTCGACCAGTGAGCTATTACGCACTCTTTAAATGGTGGCTGCTTCTAAGCCAACATCCTGGTTGTCTAAGCAACTCCACATCCTTTTCCACTTAACGTATACTTTGGGACCTTAGCTGGCGGTCTGGGCTGTTTCCCTTTCGACTACGGATCTTATCACTCGCAGTCTGACTCCCAAGGATAAGTCATTGGCATTCGGAGTTTGACTGAATTCGGTAACCCGGTAGGGACCCCTAGTCCAATCAGTGCTCTACCTCCAAGACTCTTACCTTGAGGCTAGCCCTAAAGCTATTTCGGAGAGAACCAGCTATCTCCAGGTTCGATTGGCATTTCACCCCTACCCACACCTCATCCCCGCACTTTTCAACGTGCGTGGGTTCGGGCCTCCATTCAGTGTTACCTGAACTTCACCCTGGACATGGGTAGATCACCTGGTTTCGGGTCTACGACCAAATACTAAACGCCCTATTC
>NZ_JBHYIQ010000223.1:0-1302 GCF_042739895.1 Amycolatopsis sp. NPDC059021 | reverse complement strand
GAATCGCTTCTTGCCGGGGATGTCGTCGATGATCTTGTTGTACCGGTAGGCGCGGTAGCTGCCATTGGGATGGCCGTCGAGCGACCCGCTGCCGATGTTGGCCGAACGGTGCTTCACCGGGGTCGAGCCGAACGAATAGTAGACGAAGTTCCCCTTGTCGTCGGTCCAGTGGTCGAAGAGGAAGGTGTGTGTGCCCGCGAAGAGCATGATATCCCCGGGTTTGAGATCCCCGCGCGAGATCTCGTGCGCGTAGCTCGCCAGCGATCCCGTCCACGGGTTGTCGTTGAGGTGCCAGGCCATCGAGACGTACCCGGAGCAGTCCCTGCGGTAGTTCTTGTCCCCGCCGGGGCCCGGTGAGAAGGCGCCCTGGTTGTAGGGCCCTGGCTGGTGATCCACCCAGTACTGGGCGCGCCAGATGACCTCGCTGCGCGCGATCGGGCCACCGAGGTCTGACGCCTGCGCCGCCGACGTCGTCACGACGGTGGTGACACCGGCGAACCCGATGATCGCGAGCAACGTGGCCAGCAAACGCCACGAAACTCTGTGGAACTCGAATAGCTTTCTCATGTCTTTCCGTTCTTAGCGGTCAGGAAACCATCTCCCGCATCGTTGGCGGAGCGCCTAAAAAAGATCTACAAGACCGTCTTGACCCGATTTGCAGCGACTTCTTCCAGGGTTTTCCCGACAGCATTCCCTGGAAGGTGGGTCATGAGATCACGAAAGCGGAATATCCTTTCTCGAGGGGTCGCCGTGGGTGCCACGGCATTCCTGGGCCTGGCGTTGTCCGGCATCGTCGCCCCGGCGGCGTTCGCGGGCGGTGAGGAGGACTTCATCGCGGTCGCGGGGCCGGCGGCGCAGCGGGTACGCGCCGAGTACGACATCCCCGCGTCGGTCACGGTCGGCCAGGCGGGCCACGAATCCCGGTGGGGCGCGAGCGCACTGTCCACGGCCGACCGCAACTACTTCGGTTTCAAGTGCACGAGCGCCACCAATCCCGGGCCGATCGCCACCGGCTGCCATGCCTACCAGACGACCGAGTGCACACCGAGCTGTCATCCGGTGACCGCGTACTTCCGCGTGTACCGCTCGATGGAGGACTCGTTCCGCGACTACGGAAGGCTGCTCACCACCAGCCCGAACTACGCCGGAGCCCTGCCGTTCCGGCACGACCCGGACCGGTTCATCCGCGAGGTGGCGAAGAAGTACGCCACCGACGGGAGTTACGCCGACAAGGTCATCTCCCTGATGCGCAGGTACGACCTCTACCGCTTCGACACCGGCGGGCCGGGGAAGCGGCGTTCG
>NZ_JBHYIQ010000221.1:0-1491 GCF_042739895.1 Amycolatopsis sp. NPDC059021 | reverse complement strand
GTAACTATTCAGGCCCCTTTGCTTGCTGTGGAGGGGTTTGTGGGATGATCTTGTTGTGGGAGAGGGTGTCCAGCCGTCGTATGACGAGTTGGCCGCGCTGGTGGCGGCGCAGGCGGTGGAGCTTGCGCGTGCGCGTGGGGAGATCGCCGCTCTTCGTGATGAAGTTGCGGTGCTGAAGCGTCGTCTCGGGTCGAACTCGGGGAACTCGTCGATGCCTCCGTCGGCTGACCGCTTCAGCAAACCGGCACCGAAATCGTTGCGTGGCAAGACTGGACGCAGGCAGGGTAAGCAACCCGGTGCCCCGGGAGCGAACCTGTCGGTGGTCGAGAATCCCGACACGATCGTCAATCACGTGCCCTCGTCGTGCGCGGGGTGCGGTTGCCGGTTGCGGCAGGCCGGTGACGCTGGGATCGTCCGTCGTCAGGTGGTGGATCTGCCACCGGTGCGGCCGTCGGTGACCGAGCACCGGCTGCGCCGGTTGCGCTGCCGTGGGTGCGGTCATGTCACCACCGCGGCCGGACCGGCGGAGGCGACCGCAGCGGTGTGCTACGGGCCGAACGTGACGGCGTTGGCGGTCTATCTGCTGACGTATCAGCACATCCCGGTCGTACGGACCGCTGCGCTGCTGGCGGACGTGCTGGGACTGCCGGTCTCGACCGGCTGGGTCGGCGGCGTCCTCGCCCCGGTCGCGAGCAGACTGGACGAGTTCGCCGGATGCGTCGTCCGCCAGCTGCGGGCCGCGCCGGTGGCGCATTTCGACGAAACCGGTATCCGTGTCGAAGGCAAACGCTGGTGGCTGCACACCGCCTGCACCTCCACGTTGACCGCCTACCTGCCCCACCGGCTGCGCGGCGGCGAGGCGATGGACGAATTCGGAATCCTGCGCGGTTTCCGTGGCGTCATCGTGCACGACGGCTGGCTGTCCTATCAGGACTACGGACGCATCCACGCCCGCTGCAACGCCCACCACCTGCGCGAACTGGTCGCCGCCAGCGAAACCCATCCAGAACACACCTGGCCACTCATCGCGATCAAAACCCTGGAGGAACTCAACACCGCCGCGCACGCCGCACGCGACGCCGGACAGGCCGAGATCCCCGCCCGCATCCGTGACCCGCTGATCTCCAGGTTCCTCCGCACCATCAACCTCGGACTGCTCCTGCACCCACCGGAACGAGGTCGCAAACAGAGCAAGACCCGTAACCTCCTGGTACGCCTGCGCGACTACCAGGACCAAGTGCTGCGCTTCGCCCGCGACCTGCGAGTCCCCTTCACCAACAACCAGGCCGAACGCGATCTCCGCATGATCAAAGCCCAACTCAAAATCTCCGGCGGCTGGCGCACCCAACATGGCGCCCACACCTGGCTCCGCGTCCGCAGCTACATCTCCACCGTCCGCAAGAACCGCGTCCACGTCATCACCGCCATCCGCGACGCCATCACCGGAAACCCTTGGCTACCAACAAACACCACAATGACCTGAACAGTTAC
>NZ_JBHYIQ010000220.1:0-1546 GCF_042739895.1 Amycolatopsis sp. NPDC059021 | reverse complement strand
GAGGTACGATTCTTGCCGCTAAATTCACTGATTTTCCTTGACAATCCCACATTTCTGTGCTAATTAACATGAACCACGGGAACTGTCAATAAATAAAATATCCTCCCGGAAAAGGGAGGACTATTCTTTAGGCGATATATTAAAGTGTTTTAAATATACAAGAATTTCGTAAACATCCATATTGTTGTACTTCTTATCTATCCAATCCTTTAAAAAGTGTTCAATATGCTTGTATTTCGTATCTAATTTCATATTAATAATATCTAATATTTCTAGATTTGGCATAAATTATTCATCTCCTTTAATGGAGAGAGTATATACACACTTATTTTAGTTTGTCAATAATAACCTGTTATAAACATTTATACTCAGTGCGAACATAAGAGATAGGACATTTCTATCCCTGATACCCAGTTATTTCATATATAATAGGACTTTACATTCAGGAACATGTGTTCTATTATTGGTACAGAAATATTTTCTTCTCCTACCAATATGTCGCATAATGTCGAATCCTTCCTGAAAAAATTCTGAAGAAATTTGTAAAAAGGGGTAGACATGATATATCCCTTGATGGTAAGATAAGGTCATCAAAGGGAACATAAAGGAATCTGAAGCCCTTTAAAGGAAGTGATACATATGTAGAGGGAGGTACGCTTTTTGTCTAGTGAAGAGGTTTTAACAGTTAAACAGGTAGCCGAGATATTAAAAATATCTGAAAAAACGGCTCGCAAAATGCTGAACAACGGAGAAATTAAAGGTTTCAAAGTCGGTCGAGAATGGCGCGTGTCAGCTGAAAAATTCAATGAATACTTAAAACAAAATTAATTCTTTGGGGGAATTTTAAAATGACAAACACTATTAAAAACACTGAAAACACTACTGACGTATTGGCAACTGAGGACATTGCAACAGCATCACCAAGTATTTTTGAACAAGGTACACAACAAATGTTTTCAACTATCCAGGCAACGGACAGAAAGAGCAGCATCAAACTTTACAACGCGGTAAGCAACGCTGAACACTCTCTATCAGACCATATCGGAGAAGTAATTGAAATTACAGACATGGTCGCCCATGCGGTTGAATTAGAGGATGAAGTCACGAAAGAGACAATTCAGGCAATGCGCGTTGTTCTTTTAACAGCAGACGGACAAGGCTATCACAGTGTATCTCAGGGCGTAGCAAGCTCCCTACAACGTATCATTGGGATTGTAGGGCAAGGTCCTTGGACGGACGAGCCATTAAAAGTTGTTCCAAAAGAAGTTAAAACCCGCCGCGGCTTTAAAACATTGACACTTGCGCTTGTGGACTAATTAAATAGTCGCTCCGATCGGGGCGGCTTTTCTTATATTAAATTACTATATACGGAGGTTGCTAGACTTGGATAAAAACGTAATGATTTTCGACAACGGAGAACGCCGCACAGAGATTAAAGAGGATAGAGTGGAGAATATGTATTGTTTCGCTCAAAAGCTTGATGACGATACACAACAGATTATTAGTTTCACTCGTTCAGAAATGATTGCAATATTATCCTATTTTC
>NZ_JBHYIQ010000219.1:0-1589 GCF_042739895.1 Amycolatopsis sp. NPDC059021 | reverse complement strand
CGGCCAACTCGTCATACGACGGCTGGACACCCTCTCCCACAACAAGATCATCCCACAAACCCCTCCACAGCAAGCAAAGGGGCCTGAATAGTTACGTGCAAGCGGCGTGTCGAATGAGGGCTTGCACGATATATGTCAAGCTAGAGACATGCGTATCACTCACGCCCTGGTGCAGCTCGCTGTCGCACTCATGGCCGCGCCCGATGACCGACATTGGGGCTACGAGCTGTCGAAGCAGGCTGGCGTCGGCCCCGGCGCGATGTATCCCCGACTGGCCAAGATGCTTGAGGAAGGCTGGATCGAGGACGGCTGGCAGACCACGGAGGAGGCGTCTGGACACCCGCCTCGCAGGTACTACACCCTCACCAGCAAGGGGAAGGCCGAACTGGGGGCGCTGCTCGTCAAGGCCGAGCAAGATCGCCGGTTCCGTTCACTCAACCTGGGGTTCGCGTGATCAACGAACTGGCCAACCTGGTGGTCACCTATGGCGTTCCGGTACTGCTTTCGACCGCTGCCCTGTTCGGGGCGGCTCCAAAGCTTGTGGGCCACCTGCTTGTCCTCCTCTATCCGCGTGACCATCCGCGCCGCCGCGAGCTGCTCGCGGAGCTGGATGCTGTGCCGTATCGAGACCGACTCATGTGGGTGGCTGGGCAAGCGGTCACCAGTCTGTTCGAAGGTCTACCGGCGCGCACCAAGCACTTCGCTGAGCAACGCCGCGGGCGCAAACTGAGGAAAGCGATCGAGCGCTTTTACGAAGAGTCTGGCGACTATGACTACTATTGGTATCCAGAAGACGTGCGAGGCGAGCATTGGAAGCCAGTAGACGTGCAAGGCAGGTATAAGGCCTTCAAAGAAGCCTTACAGCACAACGCTGACGGCGGTCAGGTTCCGGTGTTTCAGCGTGAACTCAGAGAGTTTGATGTTGTCGTCAACAGCAACATGACCTCGGTCGGCGTGGACCTCGGCTCGATCAAGGGAATCGTCCTTCCTCATTTTTCTCCGCACGAGACCCAGCAAGCGTCCGGGCGGGGAAACCGTCATAGGGATGCGAGCTAGGCGCTGCGGCGATTCCAACCGCCTGGCGTGGTGAGTGCCGTGTGCCGATCGTGGCACCGCTTGCACAGCGGCCGGGGTCGATGCCAGGCGTCCGGGTCAGGCACTCCTCGGGCGGCGAGCGCCCGCCGGGTTTCCGGGTATTGGTCGACGACGTCGGCGAGCCGCCCGCAGAGCGAACACAGCGGGTGTGCAGCAAGAAAGGCGGCGCGGTTGCGTGCCCATCGGTGGTCGTAGCCTCGCTGGCTGGCGGTGGGCCGGGCTCGGTCGCTGTCGCGGAGGGCTGCTGCTCGGCACCCGCAGTGCGGGCCGGTGAAGGCGGTGCCACATCGGTTGCAGACCCGGGGCGGTTTGGTGGGCATGGTCGTTGTGCAACACGAGGCGCTCGTCGACGGGGGTGGGGCCGCCCAAATCACCAACCAACCCGCACGGGGGTGGGGGGGGGGTGGTTTTGCCCGGGCCCCCCCCCCCGCCGGGGGCGCCCCCGGGCGCGGTGGGCCCCCCCCCCCCCCCCCCCCAGAAATGGCCCGGAGCGC
>NZ_JBHYIQ010000218.1:0-1625 GCF_042739895.1 Amycolatopsis sp. NPDC059021 | reverse complement strand
AAAAAACTTTTGATCATACAAATAAATAGCGAAGCTGCGGAGAGCTTAAAACAAAAACAGGAACTTGATAAGAGAAACGGGCAGTATGCTGAGGTTTTGAGTTTCGCCAAGAAGCAGAATCAAACGCTTGAAAAAGTGGCTGGAGAAAACAAGGCGTTAAAAAAGGAAAATAAGACACTAAAAGAGAGAGTTGCCGTACTGGAACAATGGAAAGACAAAATGGTTCAGTGGGCTAAAGAAAAATTGCCAAAGATGCGGAAGTTAGCGGCATCGTTTTTCCGTACGGCTGGAATGCCTAGAGAAGCCAATAAATACAAGGACAATGAATTAGAGCGGTGAAAACGGGCAATCAATTGCCCTTCCAAAATTTCCACCACTTTTTTTGTTTGGTGGCTGCGATCATTTTTTGTGTCTCAAGGGACTCACGTAATGCAGCGGTGAGTGTCTCGTGCCTTTCTTGCTGTCTCTTTTCGAATTGCTCCATCCGTTCTGCCATGCGGCGGTTGAAGTCTTCCTGTCGCTTCATGAATTCAATCAAAGGATTGTCTTGTAGCGATGTAGCGGTATCCGATATGGTCAGTTTTGAACGATATAGGCTGGCTATATGCTTTACCGTTTCGTCGAGTGAGTGTCCATTGATTTTAGTCATTGTACATAGATACTCTAAAGTCTTTACGTCATCCTCGGTATAGAGTCGCCATCCTTTTGAGTCCTTATTGAATGAATACCCTTGTTCTTCAAGCATACTTGCATACTTGCGGACGGTCACAGGCTCTATACCGAGATGTTTTGCGACGTCTTTTGACGATAATTTAACTCCCATATCCATCACGAATCACCCCTTAAAAAGGGTTCGCTATAGCGAGGCTAAAGCCCTTTAAGTACTGCACCCTTTATTTGAGTTGTTTTGTAAAAGGGTGCAATTGAAAAGGAACGCTGCGTTACTAAATGAACTGAGAAAGTCAGTTATATCAAGGGGTTAAAGGCGATTTTTTAAGTTCGAGTTTGTTTTGGAGCGGAGAAAAAGAAAGAACTGATACGGAAACCCGAGGAATCCTGGTCAGTTCTTTTGGGGTTGAATCTGACAAGAAAAGTAAGCCAAACGAAAGTGTAGAATGAACCCATCCTTTGAGTGTGCATCAAAACGGGCTTATTCATAATATGGCTAAAAATATCTGTGGTTACTCATGGATCACGGAGTGCCCAGTTATACGCACCAAATATATTGGGGCGTACGGGCGGAAATGACCCGCAGGGGCTTTTGATAAAGAGGAGGGGGTAGTAATGCAAGAGATTGATTTTGAAACAGGGATGAAATATGTAAGAGCAACCCTTGGCTTTGAGGGTATAGTGTTGACGGAAGGAGAGGAAAAGCTTTTAGAAAGGCGGTTTCATGGAGAAATCACAGAAGAAGAATACATAAGAAAAGCGTTGGAGCTGTATTATCTCTAAATGGGCAGCGTGCGCTCTTGGCGTGAGTCAACGGTAACCGGACCGTAGGGAGGATTAAGGAGTTGACTCGCTCAGCGCCACCCGGACCCTTTCAGCACTCAAACAAACCCGTTTGTTTGACGCCAACCGGCGAGGGAGCCCCCCGGAGATGCGGGGGGTTGGGGGGATTGAAT
>NZ_JBHYIQ010000217.1:0-1792 GCF_042739895.1 Amycolatopsis sp. NPDC059021 | reverse complement strand
TGGTATCCGGGACGTGTTCTTCCTCGTCTGCGACGGCCTCAAAGGCCTGCCCGAAGTCGTGACGAACGTGTGGCCGCAGACCATTGTCCAAACCTCATCTGTCCACAATGGTGGAGCCGGGGTGGTCCCGGTGGTTACCTGCACCGTCCCGGGTAGGACCTATGCAAACGCGTCACCTTCGAGGTCCAGATGCAGACCCGTCCGCCCGGGACGGTGGCAGGCTTCGCATCGGTCAGCGGGAGCAGCACCACAGAGTGCCGAGATGAGGTTCCGACGAAGCCAGCCATGCAGCAGGAACCGGTCTTCGAAGGAGCAATGTTGGTCCAGGACAACGCATCCGGCCCCGACGACGTGTTCGCCGGTATCGACTGGGGCGGGGCATTTCACCAGGTCTGTTTGATCGACGCCCGCGGTCAGGTGCTGCGCCAGCAACGGGTGCATCACGACATCGCAGGCTTCGCCGAGCTTGACCGGCTGCTCACCAGCGCCGCTGCCTGCGGGTTGCGGGTGGCGATCGAGCGGGCCGAAGGACTGCTCGTCGAGCACCTGCATACCCTGCCCGGTATCGAGATCTACTGCGTCTCGCCGAAGATCTCCGCTCGGGCCCGGGAACGCTACCGGATCGCCGCGGCCAAATCGGACGCGTTCGACGCGTTCGTGCTCGCCGACACCCTGCGCCACGAACATCGGCATTGGCGGCCGCTGCGCCCACCCTCGCCGCTGTTGGCCGAGTTACGCGCGATCTCGCGGGACCGCGACCGCATCGTGATCGCCCAGCAGGCCACCGAAAACCGGCTGCGCGCCGTGCTGGACGCCTACCACCCCGGGCCGCTGCACTTGTTCTCCACATTGGACCGAGACATCACGCTCGACTTCGTCACCGACTACCCGACCCCCGAACAGGCCGCACGCGTCGGTATCGCCCGCATGGACGGATTCTGCCGTCGGCACGGCTACTCCGGCCGCACCGAACCAGCCGTCTTGGTTGATCGGCTGCGCCCGCACCTGCTCTCGGCCAGCGAGGGCACCGTCGCCGGAAAGGCGTTCTCCGCGCAGCTGTTCGCCGACCAGCTCCGGATGCTCAACACCCACCTGCGCGCCTACAACAAGCGGCTCGACGAACTACTCGCCCAGCATCCCGACACCAAGATCTTCACCAGTTTCCCCGGTATCGGACCGGTCATCGCCGCCACCCTCATGACCGAGATGGGCGAAGACCGCACACGATTCCCCGCGCCCGGAGCACTACTGGCCGAGACGGGACTGGCGCCGGTGACCCGCGCATCCGGACGCACCCGCCAGGTCCGCTTCCGCTACGCCGCCAACCGACGGATGCGCCACCTGATCGACTGGTGGGCGTTCACCGCCACCCGCGAAGACGACTGGTCCCGCCAGATCTACGACGCCGCCCGCGCCGCCGGCCAGAGCAAGTACCGGGCGCTGCGCGGACTGGGCAGCCGCTGGACCCGCGTCCTCTGGCGCTGCTGGACCGACCACACCCCCTACAACCCCGAAATCCACCGCAAGACCCGCCAACCAGCAACCACCTAACACCCCACGTCAACCACCACCCGCGCGCCACCACCGACACGCGGGCCATCACCCTGCCCAAACAACCGTCCACAAAGGCCACACACAAAACCGAGGGGTTGACAGCGGGAGTCTGCATCGTCCATCTCATCCGGAACACATTCCGGCTGGCGTCACGCCGGGACTGGGATGCGGTGAAACGAGATATCAAACCGATCTACACCGCACCCAATCCCGACGCCGCACTGGCCGCCCTCGATAA
>NZ_JBHYIQ010000216.1:0-1882 GCF_042739895.1 Amycolatopsis sp. NPDC059021 | reverse complement strand
ACTCACAAGGTCCGATGTCATCACTCACAGTGCCCATCCCGCCGGACCTCAGCCCGGCGTGTCGGGCCGGAAACACCGATCTTGGAACACTCCCTACGTCTCAGGGGCCAGCCAGCGGTCACTGAAAGTGATGGTGAGGAGTGTGCGCCGGTGCGACGGAGGAGCATTGAAGTGGGTAACGGCCAGCGCGGATCAGGTGCCTCGGATGACAAATACCACGTCCTCGATGCGGACTGGGGGAAGATTCGCGTCCCAAAGGATAGCCTGATCGCCCTCGCTCTCAACCCAGAAAACGAAGAACGGGAGCGTCGATTGCTCATCGAGCGTGGCACGATGAACTGGAGCATAAGCAAATTAGGTGATCTCCTCTGGATGTTCGTCCCGGAATTCCGGCCGATGATCGCCGAACTTGCTCGACGCGAGTTCTACGAGGCGGTACAGTACAATCGATTCTTGACTCCCATCCGTGAAACGCCATTGGCGGACGCTCTGTACACTGAGATAATACGGCCAATCATGACCGTTCTGCCTGAAAAGCAAGAACTGCTCGAAAGATGTCTTCTGGTCATGCATCGGATACTGGCGGAGACGAGAGACTTATACCACCTGGATGTTTTCTGCATAGAGATTCTCGATCCGCTATTCGCCGCTGGGCATCGCGCTGTCATCGAAGCGCTCAACCCCGACCTTGTCCTCCTGGTCGAGGAACTCAACGCGCAACAAGAGGTCGAACGGTCGTCATGACGCGAACTACCTTAGGGCGACTTCGGCAGCGATGACGAGGTCGCCCCAGCAAGGAGCTATGCTCCGCTGAGGGGCGTGATACCCAATCCGGTGCTTCTTTGCGGGCAAATCGCCGCAGAAGGCCCAGGTCAACATCGGTAAAGCGTCTGATTGGGGACTGGTGCTCTGCGGCGAGGTCGAAATGCGGGTCCAGGGTGGACGTTCCGGGAGCGGAAGGTGACCAGAACCGACTGCACTGGTCGCTGCACCCGATGGAACCCAGGATCGTCCCGACACTTCGGCGGCTTCCATGCTGGAAGGTGTCAAATGGTTCACCAGGTACTGTTGGTTTCCGCAGTGAATGAGACGCTCGTGGGCGCGCTCGTACGGCTCCCGCGTATGCCGGGTAGGCACGTTCCGGCGTCCGGACGACCGGGCGACTTCAGGCGGGGTTGTGATGCTCAGACCGTTGCTGTTGTTGGATGTCGATGGCCCGCTGAGTCCGTGGGCTGCCGGTAAGGACGTGAAGCCGTCAGGGTTTGTCGAGCACCGGTTTCGGTTACCGGGGTGGAGTCGCCGGCGGCCGCTTCGGATGTGGCTCAATCCGGCGCTGGGGCCTGCATTGCTGGGGCTGGCGGGTCAGGCCGGGCTGGAGCTGGTGTGGGCGACCAGCTGGGAGCATCGGGCCAACACGATGATGGGCCCGGCGATGGGCTTGCCGGTGCTGCCGGTCATCGAGTTTCCTGCGGGGTTGCAGCCTCGGCCGGGGCAGCCGTTCACGTGGAAATATGGACCCGTGGCTCGCTACGCCGCCGGGCGTGCGCTGGCGTGGTTGGATGACGACTTCGAGGTCTACCCGGCCGCGCGGGATAGGTTCATTGAGCGACGGCGGGCTGAGAGCCTTCCGACCGAGTTGATCGATGTGAATCCGCGGACCGGGATCACCGACGATCATCTGGCGGCTGTCGCGGCCTGGGCACGATCGCTGTGATCCCACGGCTGAGCAGCGACGCAAAGGTCATCGCAGAACGCTGACCCGGCTTAGCGGAGCTCGTTACTAGGACTTGAGCGAAGCCGTTGGCGCCGGCGCCGGACCGCGCCGTTGCCGGCGCCCACCGTCACTACCCCGCGACCCAGTGCGGGACAATGGTCCAGCGTT
>NZ_JBHYIQ010000215.1:0-1922 GCF_042739895.1 Amycolatopsis sp. NPDC059021 | reverse complement strand
ATTTAATTTCTTGATATACGCGCCGGGAATGCCTTTAAATTTCATTGTCTCCGAACCTTTGACCAAACGATATTGTTTTACTTTGCTTTTTTCGGGATAATTAAATACATTCCGAGAAAAAGAGGATATTTCTTTTTCTATTTCTTCTGGTTTTATTTCATCAGCATATTTTTCATAATACGTTTTTGGTTGAATGAATAAACCTTCTTCAAGAATACCTTCCAGTTTCCATTTACCGTACTCTCTATCGTCAACCATGTCATCATCAAAAATAGCTTCACATGCTATTGAATCGGTATCACAATATGCCACATCGCCTTTTTCTAATTGTTTAATTAAACCTCTATATAATAAAATACGCGCGTATGACGTAACGTAGGCGGCTATATGCGGCTGAATATACGGCGCTTTGCTGGGGACGGCTGCTTCAATAAATTCTTGTCCATATACAGGGTTAAATAATTCAACATAAGGATAGCCTTTTTCTTCGCATGTCTCAATTTCTGTGACAGGTAAAATCGTTTGCCGAACCCTTTGCATACCGAATTTTCCGTACAGTGCATTTTGCATTAATTTTGCAAACGTCTTTTTTGCTCCATCACTTGTATTTTTAATCTCTTCAAAATAGGAGACAAAATCTTTAAATATATAATCGGTCTTTTCAAAATAAATACATTGATGAATTTCTTTTATTTTAGCACCCATTTCTAACGCCAATTCAATTTCTTCAAACGTCCATATCCCTGAAAGGTTACCGACCGGGAAACATAATTTTTTGTACATTCTGTGAGGTAGAGGCGGTATATGTAAAGTAGTCGGTATGTGAATATCACATTCTAAAAAACCGCCGCCCTGTCTATAGCTGTACCAATATTTAAATACGTTTCGGGCTTTGTCTCCTTTATGGTGACGCGGTTTCCCTATAGGTATTGGGTTCACTTTCATAACGTACGGATATAATGAATTTACATCATAATGAAAGCCGCCATTTAATTCACTTTGAAATACTTCTGTACGTCCACCATAATATGCCTTGCGTATAAAATCCTCTGTAAACTCGCCCCATTTGCTATAACCGTAATTCGTGGAAATAGCCTTTTCATAATCTTCAGGATAATTCATTTGATATACTTTCATTGCAAGACTTGCGGTAGTAGGACATTTTAAAAATTCATGAATCGGCAAGCCGGATATTTCAATAAGCATTGTAACAATTTCATATAATGCCACACAGTCCAACCGTAAATATTCATTTAATTCAGGTTCATACGGATCGACCTTCATAAAATAATTCCCTTGGGATTCCCGGTCATCATATTTACCCGGGTCATTTGTGGGGTTTCCGTCAGCGTCAAGCGCCCATCCCAATTTCAAAATATGGTCTTTTAAATCTATTTTTGCTTTTTCTTGCGAAATATTAAAATCCTCACATATCTTTTTTAATGAACCCATTACAAGCTTGCTGGAATCATGAAATGTAATAGGTTGCGAAATAATTTCATTTTATTAAGTTATTTGGGATTCATTAAGACCTGTTTTAAATACCGTAACGACATTATTAATAAAAATCGAATTTTTTAAATCCGCTTCAGGTAAAATGTCCTTTGCGATTTTTGAAATGTCGAAATCTAGATTATGAATAAATACATGACAATCGTATTTTGTGGTATACTGTGAGAGAACCGTTTTCAGGTTTTTAAAAGTGTTTGTCGCACGGTATCTACTACCGTCATATAATCCGACGCGGAAGACTTCCCCAAAAAGTCCTCGCGTCTCAGTATCAAGCGTAAGTATCTTAACGGGTTTACTTGCGCTTTTTTCTTTATTCTCTTTTTCCTTACTCATTTAAAATCCACCTCTCCATCGTAAATCCTTCGCTAAACCTTTCGCCGGGTTGATTTTTTATATAGGGATATGTTTTT
>NZ_JBHYIQ010000214.1:0-1982 GCF_042739895.1 Amycolatopsis sp. NPDC059021 | reverse complement strand
TTGTTTTTTACATAATAAAAAAAAAACTATCTTTAAAAAAAAAAAACGGCTCCATAAAGAGGAACCGTTTTGCTTCAAAAATCACGTTTTGTGTTATACTGGAGAAACGAAATTGTGTTTTCAAAATTGTCATTTTCGACATGATAACTTTTCTCGTAGTGTGGTTTTGCCGAACCCACTACTTTTTTTATGTCTCCGAACTTCATTTCTTCCCGTTCCGGCTTAACAATCCCTTTTGATTTTCGATACATATTCATTCCGGAAGGATACATGTGCAGCCGTCCGCCTTTTAAAAATTTCTTTTCCCGACCTTCTACGATCTTTGTTTGCACCTCACAGCCCTCTGAAGCCACTTTTAAGGCTGTTTCCCTGTCTTGGACATCTTCTAGGTCTATATCAGTCAAATAAGCGCTCAAATAGGCTCCTATGTTGTCTATATCCTTTAATGACTTGATTGTTACAAATCCTAAACCCCATAGACTCCTTAATTCAGCATTTTTAATATAAATCTTATCCAAATCATTAAAGCGCATTAAAACATGACAATGCCAGGCTCCACGTCCTTGTGGCTCTACCACCGATAAATAATCTATCGAACTTTCTTTCTTGTATTTATAACGCAACCTGTCGATAAAATTTTGAAAATCACTATAAAGTTTTTTCGTGTCCGTCATATTTTTCTTGTATGTCAAAGTTATATGTAATTCATTTGGCCGTCCTATAAAATTGTTATTTATCAAATAACGCAGCTTCTTAAAGGTTTGTCTCAAAGAATTATAATTTTCCTGCCGATTTTCCGAATGCTCGAACTCCCGGATCTCCCCAGTAGAGAGGTCTACAAACCTATCCTTGTCCAATTTTTTGATATTATTTTTCCGGTTCATCTTCTCCATATGCTGAACTTCAATGACGTGATTCATAGTGGTCACTTTTACAACATCATTTGGAGCTATGAAAACCGCGTCACCATTGCGTTTATCCATCCATTTCCCCTCAATTTTTCCTGTAATGTTTAATTAAAATCAAGTTAATAATAAAGAACCCCAAATCCGAAGTCAGTTTTTCAACAAAAATTAGCGTCCTTTTCCCAAATAGTCCCTATACAATTCCTTAATAGCAAACTCAATTACAGCATCTTTTGAAACTCTTCCAAATTCATTGTGTTTTGTAAAATGTTCGGCTAATAACTCTAGCTTTTTAAATGTTTCAACAGTAATTCGAGGTCCAATTTGTTTTTTCTCTTCCATCCAAACACACTCCTAACAAGTTGTTAACATAATTCTAACATTGGAAATAATAGAATTCAAGAACAGAAAAAAGAAGCACACTCGGAATGATATTTCGTTTCCTTTTGATTCCGAGCCTCCACCCCTTACAATCCCCAAAGGCAACCGACAAGGGAAAATTCGTCCCTTATCGGCACCTCCGGAAATTGTACAGCAAGGGGTCACTCCCAATAAAAAGACTACGACATATAAAACAGGTTTAGCTTCAGAGAAAAAGAGCATAAGGAAACTCGGTGCCACCCTAAAAAAAAGGGTGTCAAACAGGCTGTGCCTGTTGAGTTTCTATGCTCTTAGAACAGGTGCCGTTTTTGAAGCCAAAGATATAGCATAGATACCCCATAGATATAGCAGGGATATACCAAAATATCTCTAGAGATACGGGTATCTATGCTATATCTCTCTACAAGATTCCTCCACACGCTTGACGGAAATGCTTCAGCATTTTAGCACTCACTCGACAGAGTGTATAAGTGCGCCATTCGGAATTTCAAAGCTTCAAATTTCACAGAGAGTGCCCATTTATACACACCCCCTAAATCGTGGTGTGACAATGGGTTCTCGCCGGCTCGAAATCGGTTTGTCATTCTGACAAATAACCCTTCGGGAAATAAAAAAAACGGCTCCATAAAGAGGAACCGTTTTGCTTCAAAAATCACGTTTTGTGTTATACTGGAGAAACGAAATTGTGTTTTAAAA
>NZ_JBHYIQ010000213.1:0-2150 GCF_042739895.1 Amycolatopsis sp. NPDC059021 | reverse complement strand
CTCCTTCACAGCACTGAGCGCTGTGAAGGAGGCCTTCACGGCTCCGTACGTCAGGCCTGCACGAGGTTCGCGGAGGCGAAGAAGGTCTCGGCCTCACCGAGGGTTCGCTCGTCGAGCAGGATGTCGCCCGGCCTGCTGCCGTTGCCGATCAGCACGCCACCCCAGTGCATCGACAGGTAGTCCGCGGTCTTGCGCAGCGTGCCGACGAACGGGTCCGCCTGCTCGCGCTCCTCGCTGAGCACCGTGACGCCCCACAACGTCTTGCCCCGCATCCGCGCCTTGAACTCCGCTTCGGGCCGGCGCATCCAGCCGGACCAGTAGTCGAGGTAGAGCTTCACGCTCGCGGACACGCTGTACCAGTAGACCGGCGACGCGATCACCAGATCGGTCGCGGCGAAGGTGGCGTCCATGAGCTCTCGCTCATTGCCCTCGGGCACGGCGTGCTCGCCCACCCCGTGACGCCGGTCTTCGAACGGCTCCAGCGGCAACTCGGGAAGCCGGATCCACCGCTGCTCGTCGGCCTTCGGCAGTTCCTTCGCGGCCCGGCGGGCCAGGATCTCGGTGTTCCCGCCCGCGCGGGCGGCGCCGAGCAGGAAGAGATAGCTCCGTGCGGACATCGGGACTCCGTTCGACGGGAAAGTATATGCATGTACACACAGAGACTGTCACTGCATATACTCGACGTCAAGAGTCGAGGAGGCGGAATGATCGCCGACGCCCAGGCATGGGACCGGGTTCTCGCCCTGCACGCGCGGGTCGAGCAGGAGCTGACCAAGGCGCTGCACCGGAAGCACGGCCTCGGCCTGTCCGAATACCGCGCGCTCCGCAGGCTCGCCGATTCGCCGAAGAGCGGGCTGCGGATGCAGGAGCTCGCGGAGGCGATCGGCCTCAACCAGAGTTCGGTCAGCCGCATGGTGGCGCGGCTCGAGGACGCCGAGCTGACCGTGCGCGATATCTGCGAGGACGACCGCCGCGGCGTCTACTCGGTGATCACCAAGGAAGGCCGCAAGCGCTACGAGGACGCCGAACCGACGTACCTCACCGTGCTGAGCACCGCGCTCACCAAGGCCGCGGGCGACCCCGAACTCGCCGCGGCGGTGGCCGCCATCCGCTCCGCTTGACGCCTATATTCCTCAGTGGTTATATACCGGCACAGGTAACCACGAGGGAGGCGGCCGTGTCCGGAAGCACGCAGCTGAAAACCGTCGACGAGCGTCCCGTGCTGCGGTTCGAACGCCGTCTCGCGCACAGCCCGGAAAAGGTGTGGCACACCATCACCGATCCGGCCGAACTCGCCCACTGGTTCCCTGCCGCGGTGAGCGGCGACCTGCGGCCCGGCGGCGTCATCACCTTCACCTTCGAGGGCCAGGACGAGAGCACCGACGGCGAGGTGCTGACCGTCGCCCCGCCCAAGGAGTTCGCCTTCAGCTGGAATTCCGACGTGCTGCGGTGGGTGCTCACCCCGGACGGCGACGGCTGTCTGCTGGAGTTCACGCACACCTTCGGCCGCGGCGAATCCGCGATCGCGCGGCTCGCGGCCGGGCGCAACGCCGCCGGCTGGGACACCTGCCTGGACGCGCTCGACGCGCGGCTCAGCGGCGAAACCCCCGAGCAGCCGACGAACTGGCACGACCGGATGGCCGCCTACGTCGAGGAATGGCATCTCGGCGAGGGCGAGGTCGTCGACGGTGTCATCCGCTTCCGGCGTGATCTGGTGTGGAAGCCGGTCGAAGAGGTCTGGGCGCTGCTGGCCCCGGAGTCGCTGAAGCCGGGTGACACCGCGCCGGCGTCGGCGGGCAACGGGCGGCTCGCCCCCGGCGAAGTGACGATCGCCGACGCACCGCGCGTTCTCGAATTCTCCTGGCTGCACAACGGAAAACCGGCCGGGACGGTGCGCTGGGAAATCGTCCGCGACGAGTTGGACGGCGTGCGTGCCGAACTGACGCAAACCCTGCCCGAGGGGCATCCGGCGCTCGCGACCGAACTCGCCGCGTGGCACGAGCGGATGGCCGCCCTGTTCGCCGCGACGTTCGGCGTCGAGCCGGAGCCATGGCCCGCGGACCGTGTGGAGGCACTGACCGAGCACTACGCGAAGCAAGGTCTCTGAAGGCCACCTTCAGGGCGTTCAAGTCCCTCAAGGTGGCCTTCAG
>NZ_JBHYIQ010000212.1:0-2299 GCF_042739895.1 Amycolatopsis sp. NPDC059021 | reverse complement strand
CCCTTGGTGCGTTGGATGCACCGGGGGCGTCCCTCGGTGCGGTGGACGCACCCAGGGCGTCCCTCGGATCACGGGCGGCTCGCGGGTGTCGCGAACGACGCGTTGGGGACGCTGAACGTCCCCAACGGCGCGTTCGGGACATGAGCACCGGCGCCGGAGTGCCGCGAAGGGGAGATCGACGGCGTCGAACGTCCCCAATGGACCATTCGCGACGTCGCTGACCAGCGCGAAAGCCCGCACCAGCCGCCGTCCGGACCGCTACTGAGAAGACCTCATCGGCGCGCTCGTCCCCGTGGACGGCCGGTCCGATGTTCGCGCCGGGGTACCCGCCCACTCGTCAACGGTCGCGCTGATGTCCGCGACGTCGGGCTCGGGCCAGGCGCGGGCGACGTAGCCGTCGGGCCGGATCAGTGCGGCGCTCACCCCGGGGCGCCGCTCGGCCCGCGCCACCGCGACCCGCGGCGAAGCCAGTGCGGCGAGCCGGCCGTCCGGGGTGAAGTCGGCGAGCAGATAGCGGCCGATCTCCAGGCGGTGCAGCAAATTTTCCCCGTCCAGCACCAGATCCGGTGCGGGCAGGCCGTCGAGGGGATGCGCGTCCGCGGCGACGGCGTAGCGCACCTTGAGGCCGCTCACCCAGCCCGCCAGCTCGGCCGAAAGCCCCGGCACCCGCGCGATCAGTTCGGCGGTCATCGCCCGCAGCGCGGCCCCGGCGGGGGTGAACGTCGTCATGATCGCCGACTGCGCCAGCGTGTTCTCGCCCAGTTTCTCCGCGATGGGCAGGCGTTCGGCCTGGTAGCTCGCCGGGCCGTCGACGATCAGCGACGGCGCCCAGCCGTGGAGTTCGGCGGCGAGCTTCCAGCTCAGGTTGGCCGCGTCCTGGAAGCCCACGTTCAGGCCCTGCCCGCCCGCCGGCAGGTGCACGTGCGCGGCGTCGCCCGCCAGGAACACCCGGCCGGCGCGGTAGCGGTCGGCGTGCCGGGTCGAGTCGGTGCTCCGCGACAGCCAGGACGAAGAGCGCAGCCCGAAATCGGTGCCCGCGATGCGGACGAGCGTCGCACGGAGTTCCTCTGTCCCGAGTGGACGGTCCCGCCGGGCGCGCACCTCCTGCGCGGTGAGCCCGGCGTCGCCCGGTTCCATGCCGAAGAGGCGGTGGCCGGACGGCGTGCGGATGATGCTGACCGAGCCGGTTTCGTGGCTCCACAAATGGAAATCGTGCTCCGGGGGTGCCGTCAGTTCGACGTCGCCGACGAATCCCGCGGCCGTCGGCTCGGTACCGGGAAAGCCGATTCCGGCCGCTTTCCGGACGGTGCTGTGAGCCCCGTCCGCGCCGACGAGATACCGCGTCTCGACGGTTTCCTCGCCGACGGTCACCACCACGCGCTCGGCGTCCTGACCGAAGGAAGTGACCTCGCGGCCGTATTCCACCGGAACGCCTTGCGCGGCGAGGTGCCGGGCGAGCACGCGTTCGGTGTCGGCCTGGGGAATGAACAGCACGAACGGGTAAGCGGTCTCGAAACCGCCGAGTTCGAGCAGGTTCGGCAGGGTGGCGAAATGCGTGCGCGGCACCTGCCTGCCCAGCGGCAGCACGAGATCCACGAGCCGTTTCCCGCCCTCGGACCGCACCGAGGCGAACGTCTCCAGCGTGCGCGGCTGCATGGTGATGGCCTTCGAGTACTCGGTCGGCCCGGTGTTGCGCTCGAACACGCGCACCGGGATCCCGGCGGAGTGCAGGAGTGCCGCGGTGAGCAGGCCGACCGGCCCGCCGCCCACGACGACGACGTCGGCGTTCACGAGTTTTCCTTGCGTGGGCGGAGAAGCCACGTGCCGAGCGCGAGACCGGTGGTGGAACCGACGTGGATCAGCAACGCCTTGCGGTTCGGGGCCCAGACGCCGGTGACCGGGCCGCCGGACCACATCGCGGCGGTGAAACCCGTGGTGGACAGGGCCAGGCAGCGCCACAGCGCGCGTCCGCGCCGGGCGCCCGCCGTCGTCGCGACGACGACGGCGCCGAGCGCTCCGGCGGTGATCAGCGCTTCGCGTGCCATGTGGTACTGGACGTGGCCTTCGCCGTGCCGTACTTCGGGGGCGCGGTAGGTCTCGTCGGTGACGTGGGTGACGGTCTGCCAGACCGACGGAAGTGCGGCCGTCAGGCCGGCGAAGATCGCGGCCTTCCCCCAGCGCTCCCGGCGCGTCCCCGGCAGCGAGGATCCGGAATGCATGAACGTGAAGATAATGAACGTTCACAGGTTAGTCAAGGTCCGTGAAGGCCTCCTTCACGGCGCTCAACGCTGTGAAGGAG
>NZ_JBHYIQ010000211.1:0-2308 GCF_042739895.1 Amycolatopsis sp. NPDC059021 | reverse complement strand
GAACATAGCCATTTAACAGAGATAGCAGATAAAAATTCAAATGGCAATCTTGAAGACAAAGGGCGAGGTTATGGTGTTTTAATGATTGAAATAAAAGGATACCAATTCGCTATCCCTTTACGCTCCAAAATGAAACATAAAGAAAACTTTCCTACAAAGATTTACACGCAACACAATAAGAAATACAGAAAAGGATTAGACTATACAAAAGCAATAATAATTACAGATCCTCGTTTTGTCTCACATAGATCATTCAAAATTCCACAAGATGAATTTTTAAAAATTGTAAATTCAGAAAACCGTATAATCCAGTCTTTTGAAAAATATGTGAATCGTTATGTCCAAGCCTATAATACAGGGGATGAAAATATTTTAAGAAAGTACCAATTTTCAACATTGCAAAATTATCACACAGAATTAGAATGTGTTTCGAACTATTCTGAACAACAAACCTCCTAAATAGAAAAGCAGACCTTTAAGATCTGCTCTTTTTTATTTGATTATGTAATTTTTAATTCCCGGATGCCAGTAAGCCATTACCTCAAACGCTCCATTTGCAACCTCATCATCTTCTTCCTCAATCTTGACCAGATCGCCATCCTCCGCATCACCAAGGTTCAACTCTTTATGTATCTCTTTTAAAATGCCGCCGTACCCGATCAATCTACGGGCAGCCAGCGCATCATCCAAGTAAAGCACCGTGTTCAGATTGTCTTCTGTCACCTTATTGCCGCGCACAACATCCGTATCCTTAACCGGATATTTAGAGATTTCGAGAACAGCTTTTTGCTCCATCATCGCTTCCCGCACTTCGTTTTCAATCTGTTCAGCGTCAATCTTGGCTTTACCTTTCACTCGACGAATATCGACAATTGGAGTGTAATCCAATTTCATCGCCTTTTTCCAAAGGCTCGTCCACTCCGCCTGCTTAATATAATTTTTCCCAAAATAATTTTTCCTTACTGGTATCAACACATGAAAATGCGGATGGTATGTATCTTCTTCATGATTTTTGGTAATCTCTAAAGCTCTGAAAAACCCAAGAACCGAGCTCTTTACTTTTTTGTACTGGAACAGTTTCCTAAAGCCTTCCATCATCTCAGAAATTTGTGGCTTCAGCCGTTCTCCCTTTACATTCCGAACCGTCAGCGTGAGAAAAATCCATCCGCAGCCATACTGCCGATTGGCTTCCTCTACGATCAACTTATTGTGATAAGCAATTTTTAACGACCTGCGCCACGCACACATCGGGCATAACCTCACTTTACAAAAATGGGCTTGATACAGTTTTAACTTGCCCGTCTCCGGGTCTCTCTTAAACGAAAGATACTCTGCACAACCAATTAGCTTTTCAGCCTTTTTGCCATAGTAAGGTGCCCCAATCTTACTCTCTAACGCTTCGTAATGCTCCGCCATGAGGTTCGTACGTCTCTTTTTCCCCTTCCAATCCCGCTTTTTACCTGTTGCGGTTTTGTCTTCGAGGATGCTATAATCGTTTTCAGATGAATAAATCAACAAAAAAACTCCTTCTGAGCTAGTTCTCTAGCATTCTATTATTTTGATTCGACACCTTAATAATAGCAGAAGGAGTTTTTACCTGTCAAAAAGCCGTTTAACCCTTGACACACAAGGCGTTGACCTGATTTTGAAAAATGATGTTGTTTCTATATAGTATCAAGATAAGAAAAGACCCGATTTCGGCTTCGCCAAAATCGAAAAAGACCGGCTGAAAACAGCCGGCTTTTTTAAAAGCTAAAACATGAAGATCAAAACCATTCTTCCCCCGTAGGGGGGAGATTTTTTTTGAAATTTCATCATTTCAGTCTCCATACGACCAACGCAGCCTCCTCACATAATCAACGCATGATTTACTAGGAGTACGTATTGAACTTGGGGAAGAACTTTTCTAAAAAAAGATTTATAATTAATTTCGAGGTTTTTCTGTGTTTTTCTCACAACATAGTATACTAATAAACATATAGGCAGAAATCGCCTCAAAAAAGAAAGTGAGGTGAATACATATTGGAGATCAACATCCAAATAGAAAAGGACAAAATCGCTTTTGGATTCAAATCCAAAATGATCTTGCCCTTTCTAATAGCAATGACTAATCTTTATCTTTAACCACAGCTTTAGCTGGACCAAGAAAGTGGGCCAACACTTTCTTGGTCTTTTTATTGGTCTTATTTAAACCATTATTTTTTGTGTCAGCTGTTAAAATCATTATACATTTTTTTTGCCAAAATGGAAAAAAGCAAAAATGACAAAATAAAAAAAAACAGATCAATAACGATCTGTTTTACATATC
>NZ_JBHYIQ010000210.1:0-2405 GCF_042739895.1 Amycolatopsis sp. NPDC059021 | reverse complement strand
ACCTTGAGGGACTTGAGTTCCCTCAAGGTGGCCTTCAGAGACTTCGGACCGTCAGTTCTGGAGGGCGAAGGTGACGCCGGGAGCGCTCGGTGCCTCGGGACGGGGCAGCGCGCGGTCGGTGACCGGGAGGTCGCCTTCGAGCGCGGCGAGGACCGCGTCACGGGTCATCGGGAGGATTTCGGCGACCGTGACGTCCTGTCCCAGCTCGGCCGACAGCGACGTCACCCCGGCGTCGCGGATCCCACACGGGACGATGGTGTCGAACGCGCCCAGGTCGGCGTTGCAGTTCAGCTCGAACCCGTGCATCGTCACCCCGCGCTGCACGCGGATGCCGATCGCGGCGATTTTGCGCTCGATGCCCTTGTCGTCGGCGGGAATCCAGACGCCGCTGCGGCCCTCGACGCGGCCGCTGCGCACGCCGAGCCGGTCGCACACCGAGATGAGCGCTTCCTCCAGCCGCCGCACGTAGTGCACGACGTCGATCGGGTCGGCGAGCTTCACGATCGGGTAACCGACCAGCTGGCCCGGCCCGTGCCAGGTGATCTTGCCGCCGCGGTCGACGTCGATCACCGGGGTGCCGTCCTGCGGCCGGTCCTCGGGCTCGGTGCGCTTGCCCGCGGTGTAGACCGACGGGTGTTCGAGCAGCAGCATCGTGTCCGGGCCGGTGCCGTCGGCGCGGGCGGTGAGGTACTCGCGCTGCAGCTCCCACGCCTCGGTGTAGTCGATAGTGCCGAGCTCGCGGACGTCCACGGGTTCGGTGCTGGCGCGGCAGGAATCGCTGGAAGAACTCACCCAGCGAGATTACGCCCGCCCGGCGGCGCGGGCAGCAGCCCGGCGGCGGCCGCTGTGACCAGGCCGACACCGAGCACCGCGAGCACGGCGCCGACGGTGTCGGTGACCCAGTGGACGCCGAGTACGACCCGGCAGGCCGCGCCCAGCACGGTGGCGGCGACGGCCACCGCCACGGCCCAGCGCACCAGCCGCGGCACCAGCCAGACACAGAGCAGGACGGCGACGAACGCCGTGCTCGCGACGGAAACGACGTGCCCGCTCGGATAGCTCGTCTCGGGGTACACGCGCGGCCGCTGCCGGTCGAACAGCGGCTTGCCCAGGACGCTGGTGAGACGGCACACCACCAGCACCACGCCGAGCCGCAGAGAGAGCTTCGCGCGTTCTCGCCACCGCAGCGCGACGGCGATCAGCACGACGCCGAGCAGGTACGGCAGGACTGGGCCGAGGACGTTCGTCACCACGCCCGCGACGTGCCCGAGCGGCCGGGAATCCTCACCCCGCAAGGAGTTCGCGACGGCGGCGTCGAGCGCGGGCGGCTGACGCGCGACCAGGACGCCGAGGGCGAGGAAAGCGGCGAACAGCGCCAGGCCGGCCACCACCCAGCGCACCCGGGGCATGGTCATGTCGCGGCGGCCAGCGCGCTCCCGACGTCGCGATGGCGGAACTCGTAACCGGATTCCTCCAGCGCCCGGGGCAGCGCGCGCTGGCCGAACAGGGCCATTTCCTCCGCGGCCTGGCCGAGCGCGATCCGCATCGCGAAGGCGGGCACCTGCCACGGCGCCGGACGATGCACGGCACGGCCTAGCGCACGCGTGAACTCGGTGTTGGTCACCGGCGCCGGTCCGGTCAGATTCACCGGGCCCGCAAGGGTTTCGTGCTCCAGCGCGTACACGAGCGCGCCGATCTCGTCGTCGAGGGCGATCCAGGGCTGGTACTGGCGCCCGTCACCGAGCCTGCCGCCCAGCCCCAGCCGGAACAGCGGCCGCAGCACGGTGAGCAGCCCGCCCCGGGGAGCGAGGACCAGCCCCGTGCGCGCCAGCACGACGCGGGCGCCGCCGTCGCGCGCCGAGGTCGTCGCGGCCTCCCACGCGGTGCAGAGTTCGGCCAGGAAGCCTTGTCCCGCCGGGGTTTTCTCGTCCACAACGGACTGTCCGGTGTTGCCGTAGAACCCGACGGCGGACGCGTTCACGAGCACGCCGACGCGATGTTCGGCGACAGCGTCGGCGAGGACCTCGGTGGGTTCGACCCTGCTGTCGAGCAGGAGCTGCTTGCGCATCCCGCTCCAGCGGCCCGGCAGCAGCGGGGCGCCGCAGAGGTTGACGACCGCGTCGACGCCGTCGAAGGTGCCGGGCGAGATCTCCCCGGCCGGGGGATTCCAGCGCCGCTCGTCCGGACGGCGCGGCTCGCGCCGCACCAGCCGGCGGACGTCGTGACCGCGCTCGGAGAGCCGCGCGGTCAACGCCGAGCCGATCAGCCCGCTGGAGCCCGCGATCAGTACGCGCATATGCCGATCGTGTCCTATCGGGACCGGGGGCGCACATCCGGCCCCGGAAAGCCGTGAAGGCCTCCTTCACAGCGGTGAGCGCTGTGAAGGAGGCCTTCACGGCATGTGA
>NZ_JBHYIQ010000209.1:0-2540 GCF_042739895.1 Amycolatopsis sp. NPDC059021 | reverse complement strand
CAAATAAACAGAAAAGAAATATGGACTATATTAAAAATACAAGTCGTCCGCATGTGTCGTGTGACTTTTAAAAGAGTCGGGAAATTCATTTTCCCGGCTTTTTATTTTGCCTAAAAATAATTAAATATGAAATTAATTCATTTATTTTTATTTTTTGTCTTTAAATCGAACACATGTTCCTATATTATTTAATTTATCGAACAGAAATAGGACAAAAGGAGGATTTATTTTCTATGCCAAAAGAACTAGAAGAAAAAGAAGAAAAATCGTCTGCTGAAGAAACACCGAAAAAAGAGGAACAGGAGGACGCGCCAAAATGGGCAAAGAATCTGCTACAGGACATCCAAAACCTGATGGGAACAAAGGAACAGCCGCAGGGACAAGCACAGGAAATTCCAGTACCGGAACCGCCAAAAGTGGAGGAACCGGAGGAAGAGGAACAGCCAGCACCAAGCAAAGCGAAAACGCTCCTCGGGTGGTTATGGTAGATGTGCCGGGAAGTGACCAGGAGGAACAGCCGAAAAAGAAACGCGGTCGCCCTCCTGGTACTGGCACGAAAAAGAAAAGCGCAGCCAAGAAAAAGACGGCGGGCAATGTTGATTCATCCCAGCTGAAAATGCTGTTACTGACGACAAGCGCGATCGTGGCAGCACGACCTGGGATGGAAGACTTTGCATTAACCGCCGATGAAGCCGAACAGATATGTACGCCACTCGCAAACATCATGGCGAAGTCTGAAGGCGTGGCGGGTGTCGCCAGTGAGTATGCAGACCATATAGCGTTACTCATTGCGTGCTTTACGATCTTTATACCTAAATTCATTATGTGGAAATCCAAACAACCTAAAAAGAAAGAGGTACAGAAAAATGTCTTGCCAAAACGAGAACTACCAAAACAACCAACAGAACAACGAGGAAATGAAAGCGCGCCTGAAAGAACTAATCAAAAGCCTGCTGAACGATCTGGGGAACCCACTAGTAAGCAATTTGGCGGCTCCTTACATCAACTCATCCCTTTCGGAGGATATTGATGTCTTAAAATTCCTCAACCATTTAGAGGGGATGATCGACTATGTCCGGTATGGTGACGCTGAAGCAAGGTGACTTCTATTACAACATCCCCATGCATGAATACAGCCGTTATTGGTTTGAACACTTGGACATTATCGAACAGGGCGAGGAATTTTTAGTTGTGGAGAAAATCCCTTACGACAAAATCCCGAAACCGTCCATCATGGCTGCTATGAAAAGAGGTAAAGGCGTGAAGCGTGTTGTGAAAGCTTACAGCACGAAAGGAAGTGGAAAACATGCGAATGACAATTGGCGATGACGAACACGTTTTTATCTGTGGTCAAACCGGTACAGGTAAATCGGTTGTCGCTGAGGTATATCTCGCTGGGAAAGACCATGTGGTAAAGCTTGATACGAAAGGCGAAGTACACGAGCGCCGCAAGAAACGGCAGGAATTGTGGCATGGCTTGCAGGAAGGTAAGGACTTTACTGTGGTTCACCGATTGGAAGACGTGTCCGAGGTCGAGACGCCGAAAATTATCTATTGCCCGGTCGCTGAAGAATTAGAGCCGGAATATTACAACGCGCTCATGAGCTGGGTGTACAAGCGTGAAAATACGATTCTATGGATAGACGAATTAATGGAAGTCGCGCCAAGCGCCCATAACTACCCGAAAGAATTGAAAGCCTTATACACGCGCGGGCGTTCGAAAGAAGCAGTCGTTTGGGCTTGTACCCAGCGCCCAACAGACATTCCGGTCATTGCTATGGCCAACAGTTCACACTATTTCATTTTCACCATGCAAAACCCGGATGACCGTAAAAAGATTGTGAAAGCAACAGGGATGCCGCAATTTATGGAGCAACCCGGCGGGCACAATTTTTGGTATTGGAAAGTGGGTATGCAAAACCCGGTACTAGCAAAATTGAAGCTTTAAAGGAGGTGATGACTTGGAGACACGAAAATTTGCAGGTGTCGGGCTGAAGAACATGATTGTCATTGCGCTATTCACAATGATGGTCATTGTCGTAACAAAGGTTATTGTCACGAAGCATCCGGTTAACGGTGTGACGCAATTAGTAAACGCAGTATAAGGAGGAAAAAAGCATGAAGGTTAAATGGTTAGTTCATACGTTCATTACTGTATTTATCACGATGGTTTTCATGTGGATTATTAAGAAAGCTTCAGCAAAATATCATATCCCGGTTGTATCTACAATCGCGGCAGAAGTCTAAGGAGGAATTTTAATTTATGGCAACTCAACAGCAACTATCAGCACAGGCAAAGGCTCAACTATTCTCGCAGGCTACCCGCCAAACATGGCAGATGATGGGTACACAGACAGTGACAGAGGACGCACAAACGGTATCATTCAACCTACCGAAAGTACGCCTGCTATCACAAATTTTAGTTGAATTTGACGCGACTGTCTCTCTCAAATCGCAGAACGCGGCAATTCCAACTAAACCATTTTCACCATACCAGATTATCAGAAATATTGCACTGGAATTAAACAGTGGATTCCGTC
>NZ_JBHYIQ010000208.1:0-2584 GCF_042739895.1 Amycolatopsis sp. NPDC059021 | reverse complement strand
ACATTTGCAAAGTTGTTTAAGGCTGTATCAACGCTACCTTCAATGAGAGATTGATTGTTTTGTAGCTGTGCCTGAACCAAGCTTGAATTCATAGGATTGCCATCCAAGTAATCACCCTCTAATGCTTCAGAAGTCACGTACTGTTCTTCCTCAGCAGGACGCCCACGCGTCACAAGGGAGACTAATAGAAAGACCCCAATTGCAACCGACCCGATAATGACAATATTCTTTTTGTTTAATTGGAATTTCTTTTTACCCGGGGAATGACCCCCGGATTCATGACCGACTTGTTCAAATTCCGCCATACCAATATAAGCCTCCTATCGGATCACCGAAATAATGATTCTTAGGGAAGTTTTCTTCATCTACCTGATTTCCGTTTAGATCGACTGTCGCTTTCTCAATACTCATGTTTGTTACTTTGTCGATCAATGCTTCTTTCGGAACCATCGGGTAAATGAAGTTGGCATGTGTTGGGCGTAATTCTTCAGCGTCTCCAATACCTAGCTGCGCGTCAGGTAGCTCCACTGGACGTGAAAGCTCCTGAAGCGCATGAACCCGGTTTTGAAGGTGATAGCCTTCCATCATGCCGCCTTACCTCCCTTGTAATACTTTGATGCCTGAAATTGAATTGCTCGCGATTGTGCTGATAATGGAAGTCGTAGACTTGGCATTTTTCAGGAACAGATAAATACCAATGAGAATCCCGATACCCGCAATCACGTCAAAAAACTTGTTAACCATCCACAAGACCTCCCATGATTTGTTTTACCTTGTCAACGTTCAGGACTGCCATACTTGCGAGAACAAGTACCAAGAACGTGTACGTTATTTTTTCATTTGTGAACATACCCAGCAGGATAACGAAAAAGAGAAAGGTGATAATAAACCGCATAGACTTTGTAAACTCTTGCATAGAATCACCCCTTTACTTCAAGCCAAAACCGCGTTTAAGACCGTTCCAAAACCCATCTATGAAACTGTCTTTAGCGGCTTTTTTGACTTTCTTTTTCTGCTCCGGCTTCATCTTTTGATACTTTTTATACGTGTCGTATCCTGTCGCTTTTTCAACTGCCTTTTTCGCTGTCTTTCCGGCTTCGTCGACGGTTTCTTTTGTAGATTCCCAACCATCTTTTACAACGTCCATCGGTGTAGAAATGTCAGGCGTCATTTTCTGTGCCATCTTTGACAGGTGTTTGCCGCCATAAAAGTCATCAAGAATAATCCATATGGCTGTGAGCGCCAGCGTGAAAAACAAAAGACCTTTTTCCATGTGTTATCCCTTCTTTTTGCGGCGGATAAAGAAGAACCAAAACACGATGATAATAACGGTGAGAACAAGAATTTTAGTCATTGCTTGACGCACCCCCGATTTTTGAAATAACCATTTTCAGATCGGTTAGAATTTCCCGTGTCTGTTCGTTATCCTTTGATTGTTTGAACATGAACCACGCGAGCATTACGCCCATGGCTCCGTTATTTAATAGGATTGAATAGATTTGCTCCACAAGTCACACCCCCTACACCCTTGCCGAGAATAGGAATACGACAAGGAACACAATGCCGAACCCCAGCAAGATTTGTTTTGATGTAATAGGGTCTTGCTTTACGTCATGCTCTTTTGCTGTGTCCTCATCATCGACAAGAGACATTTGATCTTCAGCTTCGGGAACTGTAGACGTTCGGGTACTCATAAACCCCATGTTTGGATATAAGTCTGCGGCATGGTAGAACATTTCACCTAGACCCATTTGTGATGGTGCGTTCATATAAATCCTCCTTCGTAGTAGTCAAATAAGAAAAGGAGGGAAAAGCCCTCCCGCGTGTATTAATGCAAGCGTGAAAGCTTTTCAGCAACGATTTTCACGCGCCCGCCTTTTTGAGTATTGAAGCGAATCCAAAACTCTGTAAGACGTTCGGTGTCAATATAGTCACGAGAGCCGCCGAGGTTTGGCAAGCCTTGGTTAGAGAAGTCAAACACATAAACCCCATCCGGTAAGACATAACCCAAGTCCGAATGATTTCGGGCTGCAAGTGCTGACGGCTTAATGCTGTAAGGGATGTCGGCTTGGTTAAATACCAATTCCAAGTTGCCCGCAAAGTCGCTGTCCTTCAGCGGGTTGCCTGACTCATCCGTAAAGTAAAACATGAGTTTACGGTAGATCGTCCCTGTCTGAAGCTTCACGATATTTTGACCGTTCCCGGTGAACTGTTCGCCTTTTTCGTTTACAAGCTTCAGGACAGAAATATCCGGCATAGCTTGTGGTACAGAAGGGACGGAGAACGTTTCAATTGTCGGCGTGATTTTCAATTGCTTCAGTGTAACGGTGTCTCCAGTAGCCAACTGATACGCGTCTTGCGCGCGTGCTGTATCAATCTGAAGGGAAACGGTTGTCTCCTCGTTTTGTAGCAAGATAAGACCGACCGGGTCACGTTGGTTTAAAGTTAATGGCAGCGCGACTTGGAATTTAATACGCGCGTCTTTACCTGACGTGCTCGCGGCTGTTTCAATGTAAGATAACGCCCGCGGACTTGATGCAGGTAATAGAACGTCTGGATTCAATCGGTTTAAGCTGTATAGGTG
>NZ_JBHYIQ010000207.1:0-2913 GCF_042739895.1 Amycolatopsis sp. NPDC059021 | reverse complement strand
GTTCGCGACGAGGGGGGAGCGCCCTGCCCTGCCGGGCTGATGTCGCGAACGACGCGTTCGAGACGTTCATCGTCGCCAACGGAGCGTTCGCGACACCGCCACGGACCAGGGGAGCCAGGCCGCCGTCCTCGGCGATCATGAGCCGGGCCTCCGCGGAACGTGGACAGCCGTGTCGTCCCTCCAGGTACGCGAGTCGTCCGTCTGGGTACGCGAGTCGTCCGCTCGGGTACGCGACCTGGCCGGTCAGGTGTCGGAGCGGTCCCGCGCCTCGTGCGGGATGAGCGGGTTCTCGCCGCGTGACCTCAGCTCCTGCACGGTCCACGTGTTGCCGTCCGGATCGCTGAACCCGAAGAACGTGCTGCCGTCCCGTTCATCGAGCCTCGTGATCTCACCGGCTTCCACGCCCCGCGAGATCAGCTCGGCCCGCGCGGCCTCGGCGTCGGCGACGCACAGCTGAAGGCCGCGGATCGATCCGGGCTTCATCTCCTTGTGCGCGGGCAGGTCGCCGAGCACGATCGAGCAGCCGGACCCCGTCGGCGTCAGCTGGACGATGTGCATGTGCTCGTTCGTGACGTCGTGGTCGAGCGCGAAACCGACCTGATCCCGGTAGAAGGCGACCGCGCGGTCGATGTCGCTGACCGGGAGGATGACCACTTCGAGCGTCCAGTCCACGGCGAACCCTTTCGTGTCGGTGGTGGGCCCCATCGGCAGTCGGGAACACTACCGGCCCGCACCGGCAAAACCCGGCGGGCGCGCACAGGGGCGGAGCCGGGTGCGCGGCCCCGGCCCGAGCGCGTCGACGCACGGGTGGCCGGGGGCTTGCCGGAAAACGGGATTCGCCGACGAATAATGCGAGCACCGGAAATGTGAATACCTTACCGTTTGCGCGTGATAAATTGCTAATCATCAGCGTCTTGTGAGGGGAAAAGTACCGTTGCTGAGCCGACCGGGTGAAAACCGCTACGAGACGTTTTCACGCCGTCGGGACGCGGGCATAGTCGGCAGCGCTCCGCCCGGTGAGGGCTACAGCGAAAGCGTTGGGGTAGGGCGGATGCGGAGACTTCACGGTGATCGGAGAAGTCGGTGCGGCATCATCACGACCTGATCGTCCAATTTCGCCACAACCTCGTTCGTGACGTGCAGAAACGCGCCGTAAACGAGTCGCTTCGGGACAACCTCGCGCTGGCCACGCCGGTTACCCGGGTCGTCGCGCAGAGAATTCCGCCGTTTCAGGCGAAAGCGCACTGGGACAGTCCGGACCTCGCCATAGCGGGCGAATGCCTGCGGTTGTCCGCGAAAATCCGCGGCGGCGCCCGGCATTCCCTGAAGGGCATCAACCTGATCATGGAAGGCGCGGTCCACACCGACTGCCGCCCCGAAATCGTCTTCGCGAAGGACGGCAGGCCGGTGGCGAGGCTGACGGCGCCGCCCCTGTCCGCCCTCCGCCTGGCCGACCTGAAGCTCAGCTACCCCGGGGACGAGGACGCGCTTTCGTGGTTCGACGCCAGGTTGGAGCGGACGCTCCTGCGTCCCGTGCTCGGCAAGAAGCTGATGAAACGCCTGGCGGGCCTGCCGCTGACCTATCTGCCGGATGCGGTGCCGCCGCGGCAAGGGGCCGCGACCGTCGCGGTCGATCCGCACACGGAAACGCTCTCGCTCACCCTCGGCCGTGCCGGGCCCGCGCCGCGAGGCGGTTTCCTGTCCGACCCGGCGGCGAACTTGGCGGTGGCCTACAGCGAGACCGGGCTGAACGACGTGCTCGCCAGGCTGTGCGAGCGGGAACTCGCCAGTGGCACCACCGTCCTGGACGAGGACCTGGTCTCCTGGCGCTGGACCTGGCTCAAGGTCGCCTTCACCGCACACGAGTATCTGCACCTCTCCGGTGAGGTGCGATGCGGCGGAACGACACTGCCGGTCGACGCCACCGCGGTGTGTTCGCTGAGCTCGGCCAAGCGGCTGTCCGTCAGCTTCCGCACCCTGGCGGCGTCGTCGGCGGAGGCCGGGCTCCTCGCCGAGGCCACGGCCGAACTGCTCGGCCGCGTCTTCGCGGGGCCCGCACCGGTACTCCGGCAACGGTTCCGGGTCCCGGGTACCGCCATCGCCGTCGACGCGCCCGTCGTGGCCGTCACGGTCAAGGACAGGCACCTCGTCGCCCACTACGACGTGCCACTCGACGATCAGCGGTCCCTGCTCACCATCGACGACGCGAAGCCGAAACCCCGGATCGTCCAGCCGATCGTGCCCCGGCAGGCCGCGCCGGGCGCACCCGTCGTCGCGCACCTCGACGCCACGCTCGCGAAGCCCACCGAACCGCCCTACGACTACGTGTGGCGGACCGGCAACGGTGCCAGGCTCAAGCACGGTCACGGGCCGGTGGCGACCGTGACCTCGGCGAAGGCCCTGCTCACCGGCGGCACCGAGCCCGTCATGCCGCTGAAGCTCGCCACGGTCAGGCTCCAGGTCGTCGATCTGCTCGGCCGGGTCGGCGAAACCGAGTTCGACGCCACCTACCACCCCGCGTTTCCGTTGCGGCACAACGATGACGGCGAAGGCGCCGTCGCGAGTACACCGCCCTCCGGGCGCCGCACGGAATCGACCCGCCACGGCGGACCGACGATGCGGGGCCCGCGGGTGGTGCCCCTGTCGGCGGTCACCGCGGCTGTCATCGCGCTCGGTGGCGGCGCTGTCGGCGGCGCCGCCGGAGGACTGCTCGGCGGCAACATCGGCTACGAGCGCGGGCTGCACGACCCGGCCGCCGACCGGCGGGGAGCGGCCGGGCCACCCCGGAACACCGGGGCCCCCCGGGGGGGCGGGCGCGCCCGGGCCGCGGGGGTGCCCGGGGGGGGGGGGGTGGCGCCCACGGCGAGGGTGTCGCGGAACTCGCGGGTGAGCGTGCCGCCCTCGGCGACGCCG
>NZ_JBHYIQ010000206.1:0-3261 GCF_042739895.1 Amycolatopsis sp. NPDC059021 | reverse complement strand
CTTTTACACTCTCCCTCATTTGTTGTCTCATTTCATTTATTTGTTCGTCTGAAGCGGATTCAATCCATAGTTTTCTATCCTTCTGAAATTGCGCCCGCCAATATCCCGGCGGCTGTACGGTTGTCGCATTATCCGGTACGGAATCAGCCGGAACAATTTCAGGATAGTCGAAGATGAAATCCGAATCATATACGAATACTTGTATCATTTCCATTGCTCCAACCCTCCTAGTAAGGCACTGCCGCGTCTAATGACCAACTGGACACGGCGGACTGATTGTTTCCTGAAAAGCCGACAAACGCCAGTTTACCGTCAGTGTTGATATAAAATTTTGTGAAGCCTGTCGTTCCGTATGCTGTTGCCATGACCGCCTTTTTGTCTGACGGTGAATATGACGCGGGCAATTGTGCAAAGTCAACGCCGAGGTCACACGCCACGTCACCTTTTAGCATGAGGATGTTTCCCCAGCGGGTATACTGCGGTGTTCTTCCTGACGCCTTTGCTCCATTCAATAACGGAAGGTTATACCATGTGAGCGCCATAAAATCATTTTGTGTAAACAGCTGTCGCCAACCCCTGAATACATTGTCAGTGTGTATAACACCAATCCATGACGTATTATCATAGGAACGTGTCAGAACCAATTTCCGCAGACCGTTTGGCGCTGGTAGAATGTCGAGATAGTACCAAGAAGCGTCACCCGGTAACGGTAGTTGATTCCATCCTGTCCCATAATAAAAACCGGGTGGTGCGGTGAATATGCTGTCAGCTGAAGCCAACCGTTTCCGCATTCCTTCAGCATCCGTTAATGCATATTTCTGTGAGAAGTTTTGAACCCCGATAACATCCTGAAGCGATAGATTCGTTGTCTGTAAATCCTTTTGCAGCTGTGTCGCATCCGTAGCAGCTTGATTCCATTTCAAACGTTCAGAATCCGAGACGTGAGGTTTAGCATTTGCGATATGGTTCTTCAGGTTTGTTTCTGATGTCGTCACCCTGTCACTCATACCGTCCCACTTGGTACGGTCTTCAGACGATACGTGTTTGGTCGTGTCCTTTACATGAGCGTCCAAGACTCGGCCGAATGAATCAACGTCAGCCTTCATACTTTGAATTTGTTGGTCAGTTGCACCAGTTGACCCACCGTCCGCGGTATCCTCTAACGCTTGGACTTTTTGCTGAAGCGTCAGAATATCGTTCTTTATCTCATCTGACACGTCCATATGGTCAACGGTGTCCTGAAGCTTTGCCATCTTGTCTTTTAAATCTGAAATACTTGTTTTGACGCCTGTATCATCATAGGGCGGCGTCCGCCTTGACCCGAGTTCAATCAATTAGGACACCTCCACGATTGTGACGACTGTCTCAGTATCAGCGACTAGGTACACGTCAGGGCTTTGGCTATGAACCTTAAATGTTAGCGGGCTGTCGTTAGACGTGAGCGGCGCACCTGTAGTCGTCTCGACACCCTGCTTACCCCAATAAATGACACCCGAGTTAGGCGGGTAGATCGTCAACTCTCGGCGGTTTGTCAGTTTGCTAGAACCTGACTTTGCCATTACAGGCGTGACGCCTACACTCACCCCACCAACCCTAAAGTCATTCATTCCGGCTTCCCGAGTTGGTACAGGTTGTGTCGCCGGGATAGAAGACCCGCCGAGTGTGACAGGCTTATCTATCTCAACACTCCCAATATGCTTGTCGCCTGCCGCAAGCGGCGGTAACGCTGATATATCTACGGTTCCTGTCATCTGCCCAAGCTGAACGGTGTCAATGGACTGTGGTATAGATGACGCTGTAAATTTCTCAATCCAAGATTCGACCCGGACTTTTTCGGGCTGCACGATCGCGGCGTCAAGGTAGATTGTGTGATAGCCGAGCGGTCGCGCCAAAAGCTTTGTTGACCCCGGCGCTACGGCTAAAAGATAATTGTTAGGCGACACGCTCGGGCGCTCGTGTACGTACACGATCTGACTTGTGTTATTTGTTATGGCTGAATGGTTCGGCTTTGTGTCGTCAAAATAAACCGTTGTAATGTCGCCCGGTAGCATGGTGACGGTCTGTTCACGCCATGTACTCTTTTTATGGTCATCCCCCGGCTGTTTGACTAGTTCCGGCATTCTTGTTCACTCCTTTTGCTATTGTAGCGGCTTTCTTGATGTGGTTTGACGCGCTGCGTCCTTTCTTAATGGCTTTGGCTCCCTTAGAAACAGATTTGACAGCACGACCACCCGGAACAAAATCCATTGCGGTGGATGCTGTACCTTTCGCAACGTCTCCGACTGCTGGGAAGGCTTTCATAAAGAACACGATTGCAATGATAGCAAGCCCGAGAATAAGAGACCATCTGAACACGCCGAACATGATATTTGATAAATATGATTTGTCGTCAGTGCCTGAAGATGAAGAATCCCCACCTGTCGCCCCGGCTCCTGACGTTCCTTTGAATGTAATGTCCTTATCATCGTACTGGTGAAGGTTGTTACTGCTGATAATGCCGAGAAGCTTATTTACATAGTTAGGGTCTGTTGCATACCCTCCAGCTTTGATTCCCTTCGCATAGTCCTCAACGCTTTTTGCGTTCTTCAGCTTTGACGCATAACGCGGCTTGGATAATAGTTCCGCGTGGGCGCGTATGGAATCTTGATAGCTGTTGTACTTTGCAAAGCCATCCTTCACGTGATAGGTCTTACCGTTATATACTTCGGTCGTACCCATCGTGGCACTTCCTGCTGTACCTCTTCCCTTTATTCCAAATAGGTTCTTAGAGTAGTAGGCAAGCCCGGACAATCCGCCCGGGTTTGAACCGCCTGATTCTAACATGATTTGACCCAGTATGATGGATGCAGGGATGCCAGTTTCTTTCTGTATGGCTTGCGCGTCTTTGATAAACGGCTTTATATTTACGCCCATACTTCCACCTACTTTGTCAGGATTTTGATTTTCTGACCCGGTTTAATTTTGTTCGGGTCTTTGAGTTTGTTAAACTTGGCTGTTTCCATATACGCGGCTTTTGTACCACCCTTACCATATTTCTGCGTCAATTCTGACAACGTGTCACCTTTTTTCACCGTCACCGTTTTGTATTTTGGTGTAGACGGTTTTTTCGCTGGCGATGGCTTTTTAGCCGGGGTTGACGGTTTTTTAGCAGGTGTTGTCGTGTTTGCAGGTGTTTACGGTTTCGCGTTCTTAAGCTTTTCCAGTTCTTTATGAATCTGGTCATTTTATGTTTTCAATTTTGGGTATTTTTTCTCTGTTTCT
>NZ_JBHYIQ010000205.1:0-4040 GCF_042739895.1 Amycolatopsis sp. NPDC059021 | reverse complement strand
GGCCACCGTCACGGCGTTGAGCGCTGTGAAGGAGGCCTTCACGGACCGTCAGAGCTGGTTGACGTCCACAATCCGGAGCACGGCGGAGCCCGCCTCGTCGGACGCCGCCAGGTCGACCTCGGCGCTGATGCCCCAGTCGTGATCGCCCGCCGGGTCGTCGAAGATCTGCCGCACGCGCCAGACGCCCGGCTCCTTCTCGATCATCAGCAACGCCGGGCCGCGCGCGTCCGGGCCGATCCCGAGCGTCTCGTGCTCGTCGAAGTAGTCCTCCATGGCGTCTTCCCACGCGTCGGCGTCCCACCCGTCCGCGCCGTCCAACTCGCCCAGCGACACGTACGCACGCCGGGCGGCCAACTCGACCCGGCGGAAGAGTTCGTTGCGCACCAGCACCCGGAACGCCCGCTCGTTGCGGGTGACCGCGGGCGGCTCGGACGGCGGCCGCGTCGGCACCGGGCCCTCTTCTTCCGGATGCCGCAACGCTTCCCACTCGTCGAGCAGGCTGGAGTCGACCTGCCGGACCAGCTCGCCGAGCCATTCGATGAGGTCCTGCAACGGTTCCGTCTTCGCCTCGTCCGGGACCGTGTGGCGCAGCGCGTCGTAGGTGTCGGCCAAATACCGCAGCACCAGGCCTTCCGACCGCGCGAGCTGGTAGAAACCGATGTACTCCACGAAGTTCATCGCGCGCTCGTACATGTCGCGCACCACGGACTTCGGCGAGAGCTCGTAGTCGGCGACCCACGGATGGCCCTGCCGGTAGCTGGCGTACGCCGCGTTCAGCAGCTCCTCCAGCGGCTTCGGGTACGTGACGTCTTCGAGCAGTTCCATCCGCTCGTCGTACTCGATACCGTCGGCCTTCATCGCCTGCACGGCTTCGCCCCGCGCCTTGAACTGCTGCTGCGAAAGCACCGGACGCGGATTGTCCACAGTAGATTCCACAATGGACACGACGTCGAGCGGGTAGACCGGCGACTCGGGATCGAGCAGCTCGATCGCGGCCAGCGCGAACGGGGAAAGCGGCTGGTTGAGGGCGAAATCGAACTGCAGGTCCACGGTGAGCCGGATGATCCGGCCCTGCTCGTCGGGCTCGTCGAGCCGCTCCACCACCCCCGCGGCGAGCAGCGCGCGATAGATCGCGATGGCGCGCAGGATCAGCTTCCGCTGCGACGGCCGCGGCTCGTGGTTGTCCTCCAGCAGATGCCGCATCGAGTCGAAGGCGTTGCCAGGCCGGGAAATCACGTTCAGCAGCATCGAGTGGCTGACCCGGAAGCTCGACGTCAGCGGCTCCGGCTCCGCCGCGATCAGCCGGTCGAAGGTACTCTCGGTCCAGTTGACGAACCCCTCGGGCGCCTTCTTGCGGACGATCTTCTTTTTCTTCTTGGGATCGTCACCCGCCTTCTCCAGCGCCTTCGCGTTCTCCACGACGTGATCGGGCGCCTGCACCACGACGTAGCCGTCGGTGTCGTAGCCCGCGCGGCCCGCCCGCCCGGCGATCTGGTGGAACTCCCGCGCCTTGAGGTGGCGCTGCCGGACACCGTCGTACTTGGTGAGCGCGGAGAACACGACCGTGCGGATGGGCACGTTGATGCCGACGCCGAGGGTGTCGGTCCCGCAGATCACCTTGAGCAGCCCCGCCTGCGCGAGCTGCTCGACCAGCCGCCGGTACTTCGGCAGCATCCCGGCGTGGTGCACGCCGATGCCGTGCCGCACCAGCCGCGACAGCGTCTTGCCGAACCCGGCGGAGAACCGGAAGTCGCCGATCAGCTCGGCGATGGCCTCCTTCTCCGGCTTCGACGTGACGTTGATGCTCATCAGCGTCTGCGCCCGCTCGATCGCGGCCGCCTGCGAGAAGTGCACGACGTACACCGGGGCCTGGCCGCCGTGCAGCAGTTCCGACAGCGTTTCGTGCAGCGGTGTCAGCGCGTAGCGGAAAGTCAGTGGGACAGGTCGCTGTGCCGATGTCACAACCGCGGTCGGGCGGCCGGTGCGGCGGGTCAGATCCTTTTCGAAGAAGGAGACGTCGCCCAGGGTGGCCGACATCAGCACGAACTGGGCGTCCGGCAGTTCCAGCAGCGGCACCTGCCACGCCCAGCCGCGGTCGGGCTCGGAGTAGAAGTGGAATTCGTCGGCGACGACCTGGCCGACCGGGGCGTCGCGGCCGAACCGTAACGCGATGTTCGCCAGGATTTCGGCGGTGCAGCAGATGATCGGGGCATCGGCGTTGACGCTCGAATCGCCGGTCATCATGCCGACGTTGTCCGCGCCGAAGATGTCGATGAGCTGGAAGAACTTCTCCGAGACCAGCGCCTTGATCGGCGCGGTGTAGTAACTGCGCCGCCCGTGTGCGAGCGCGGTGAAGTGCGCGCCGACCGCGACGAGGCTCTTGCCGGAACCGGTCGGAGTCGACAGGATGAGGTTCGCCCCGGAGACGACTTCGATCAGCGCCTCCTCCTGCGCCGGGTACAGCTCGAGCCCCCGTTCGGCCGTCCAGGTGGAGAAGGCCTCGAACAGGGCATCGGCGTCGGGATCCGCTGGCAGGAGGTCTGTAAGAGTCATCAGGTGCCCCATCGTGCCATCCGTTGGTTCGGACTTGGCCAGGGGCAATCGCGGGCCGGAGCGGAAACCCGTAGGCTGCGCATACCGCGCACGACCGGGGGAACACCGGTGTCGCGCGCACACGGGCGGTAATCCGGAGGGCTAAGGAATGGCACAGGACATCATCCCGATCGAACTCGGCCTGCCGCAGGGCGATGTGGTCACCCTGTGGGCGCCGCGCTGGCGGGAGGACGGCGAGGAGTGGGAAGCGTTCCTCGGCGACGAGGACGACCTGTACGCCTTCCCCGACGCCGCGCACCTCGCCGCGTTCGTCCGCACGTCCGAGCAGCACGACCTGCTCGATCACCCGGCGTGGGACGCGGTGCCCGCGCTGAACGTGCCCGAGCTGATCCCCGACGACGACCACTCCTACGACCTGGTGGGCGTGCCCGAACTGGTCGCCGACGAGCCGGACTCGTGGACCATCGCCGAGCTGGCCGAGATCATCGGCATCGTCCGCTCGCTCGCCGACGTCTGCGAGCTGGACGACGTGCACGAGATCCTCGACGCGCACGAGGGCTTCTCGTTGCTGGAGCAGGGACGGCTGCCGTTCACCGGCCGCGAGGGCGCGGCGCTGTGGAACGACCTGTCCAAGGCGGTGTCGGAGGAATGGGACACCGTGCTCGACGCGATCGACGGCCTGGTGACCCAGCCCGAGGTCGACGCCGCGGTGCTGGAGCAGACCGCCGAGGAACTGGCCGCGTTCCACGAGGAGTCGGCCGAGGCCGAGGCGGCTGCCGACGCGGGTGACGACGATCTGGAGGCCGTCTCCACCGACGAGGACTCCGACGACGAAGACGACGAAGACGACGTCCCGGTCGGCTTCTGGGGCGAGGTCGGCATCGACCCGATCAAGATCGTGACCTCGGGCGCGGAGTACTACACGCTGCGCTGCTACCTCGACGACAAGCCGGTGTTCCTCGGCAGCGAGGGCGAAATCGACGTCTTCACCTCGGAGAAGGCCCTCGTCCGCGCGATCGCGGACGGCAAGGAACTCGCCGACACCGACCTCGTCGAAGTGTCCACTTGGGACGAGGTGGTGCAGAAGGCCACCGCGGGCGAGCTGGAGGTCGAGGTCGACGCCGAGAACACCTACGTGCTCAACGGTCTCGACGACGACATCGCCGAGGGCCCCGAGTCGATCGACCCGACCCAGCTGGAGCTGGCCGTCGAGCTGATCACCGACGCGTCCGACTGGGCGGGCGACGACGTGGCGGAAACCGCGCTGGCGGCCAACGAAAGCCTCGGCTGGCTGGTGTCGTTCGTGCTGCGGCCGGACCCGACGCGGCTCGAGCCGTCGGCCCCGTTCGACGCCGAGCAGAGCGCGTGGCGGAAGCTCGTCGAGTCGTTCGAGAACCGCCTCACGGTGGTCTAGACCCCTTCGTTCGTTGGTCCGTGAAGGCCTCCTTTCCAACGGGGGTGGGGGGTTTGGGGGGGGTGGCGGGGTT
>NZ_JBHYIQ010000204.1:0-4330 GCF_042739895.1 Amycolatopsis sp. NPDC059021 | reverse complement strand
CTCCTCCAGGTGTTGGGCCGGGGGGGCGGGCCCGCCGCATTCGGGGTCCGGGGGCCCCACGCCGTTGGGTCGGGGGGGGTTGCGGTGGCCCACCGGGGCGCGCGCGGCGGCGCCCCGGGGGCCCCCCGGGCTGGTGCTGCTGTGCGTGTACGCGGTGCCCGCGGCGCTGGCCGACGACATGTTGCCGTGGTGGACCTTCGTGCTCGGCGCGGCGTCGTTCGCGGCGTTGCTCGCGGTCGACGGCAATCACCGGCACCGCCGCTGGCGCACCCGGGAGGCACCGGGCGCGGGCGGCTCCGCGAGCGTACTGCCGATCCCGATCGCCGTCGTCAGCACCGCGATCGTGCTCGGCCTGCTCGGCGGGACGGTGACCTGGGTCGGCACCGTCGGCAAGATCCCGTTCGGCGGCAACGGCGCGGGCGGCAGGGGTGCCGGCCCCGGCGGTTTCGGCGTCGAGCCCTTCACCGAACTGCGCGGGCTGCTGGACCAGGGCGAGAACACCGAGCTGTTCAAGGTGCGCGGGCTCAACACCGACCGGCAGTTGCTGCGCGCGTTCACCCTCGACACGTACACCCCCAACAAGGGCTGGGGGCTGCGCAACGGCGGCCAGGCCCAGCAGGGCGTGCAGGCGAACAGGACGCTGCCGGCGGCACCGGGCGACGACGGTTCCGGCCCCACCCGGCAGATCCAGATCGAGCCGACCGGCTGGGTCGACAACTGGCTGCCGATCTACGGCGCGCCGCGCGAGCTGCGCGGCGTCGCCGACAACTGGCTCTACGACCGGGTCACCGGTGCGGTGTTCACGACCAGGAAGGAAAGCGCGCCGACCTACACCGAGGCCGCGTCGCTCAAGCAGCCGACGCAGGACGAGCTGCGCACGGCCGACGTGAACCCCGCCGACCTCCCGCCCTACTACACCCAGGTCGACCGGGTGGACCCGCGCGTGCGGGCCAAGACCGAGCAGCTCACCGCCGGCAAGGCCTCGAACTTCGACAAGGCCACCGCGCTGTGGCAGTTCTTCACCGCGCAGAACGGATTCGTGTACGACACGAGGACCGCGGACGCGACCGACGCGGACGCGCTCACCGACTTCATCCTCAACGGCAAACGGGGTTTCTGCGAGCAGTTCGCCTCGGCGATGGCCGTGATGGCGCGGGTGGCGGGGCTGCCGTCCCGGGTCGCGATCGGGTTCACCCCGGGCGTCCGCAAGGGCGACTACCAGTCGATCAGCTCGCAGGACGCGCACGCGTGGGTCGAGGTGTTCTTCGGGGACCGGGGCTGGGTCAGCTTCGATCCGACGCCGCTGGCGGACGGGCGCGGCGTCATCCCGCCGTATCTGCAGCCGAACGGGCCGAGCGGGGGCAAGCCGACCGACACCCAGGTGGCGCCGAGCGCCCCGGCGTCGAGCGCGCCCGCCACCGGCATCCCGCACGACCCGGCCAAGGACCAGGCCCCGGCACCGGCTGAAGCGCCGAAGGCGGAGGACACGAACTGGGAGGGCATCCTCGCCGTCGTGTTCTGGGCGCTGGGCGCCCTCGTCATCCTCGCCGCGGTGATCTTCCGCAAACGACTCGGAATACGGTTGCGGGGCGGCCCGTCCACGTCGCCCGTGCCCGGTGAGCCCGGACAGGCGCCCGGGTCCCCGCGCGACGGCGGGGCCGTGGCTCTCGCGACGCGGCCCCGTACGCAGGCGGTGGGCGACGAACGCGCCCGGATGGCGCTGGCCTGGGTCCCGCTGGTGGTCGCCGGGCTGTGGACGGCCGGGATCGCCTTCCTCGCGGCCTGGGCTTCGTGGTGGCTCGGCCTGATCGCGCTGGTCGCGCTCGCCGCGCTCGGCGGGCCCGCCGCGGTGCGGGACTTCCAGCGGCGACGGCGGTTGAGCGTGATCGCGAGCCATCGTCCCGGTGCCGCGGACGCGGCGTGGCGGGAACTGCTGGCCGAATGCTCGGACCGGGGGCTGCCGATCCCGGACAGTGACACCGTGCGGGTGGCCGGGCAGAAACTGGCGCAGAAGCACCATCTCGACGAAGAAGGCCGCGAAGGCCTGCGCACGGTGATCGGCGCGGTGGAACGTTCGTGGTACAGCGGCCGGGAGGACACCGATCCGGAGCTGGGCGGGGCGTTCGACAAGGTGCGGCACAGCCTGCGCCGGAACGCGCCGACGTCGTGGCGCGGCAAGCTCTTCCCGAAGTCCTTGTTCACGCGCAGGAACTGAGCGGACTCCCCGAAACCCCCACCCGAGTTACCCCACCCGCTCGCGGGACCGGCCGGCCGATGCCTCTTGACCGGCAGGCCGCGCGAACACGCCGCCAGGGCTGCTGCACCCTGACGGCGTGTTCGCGGAAGCGGCTCGATACGGGAGTTACTGCTCTTCGAAGCGCTGGCGGAAGCGCTCTTCCATGCGCTGGGTGAACGAGCTGCGGCGGCCTGCCTGCTTCCCGCTGCCGCGGTCGCCCGGCCCCGCTCGGTGGCCGTCGCCGTCGGCACCTTGCCTGATCGACGTCACGGCCATCACGACCCCGAAGAACATCACGAGGAACCCGAGCACGCTGATCAGCGGGATGTCGGCAACCCGGAACAGCGGCACCACCACGCCGAGCACCAGTAACGCGACCCCCACCACGAACAACGCGATCCCCTGGATGCGCCTTCGACGGGCGGGGCGCCGCAACCGGGTGCCGCGCACCGTGGATGCGAACTTGGGGTCCTCGGCATAGAGCTCGCGCTCGATCTGATCGAGCAGCCGCTGCTCATGCTCGGAGAGTGGCATCTTTCCTCCTCCGGCACAGCTGTCGCGGGCGCCGGGCCGCGCAACGTCCTGGACCCAACAGCCAACCCCAGGTGGGGTGGCACTGTCCAGGATACGAGTCCCGCGCGCTGCCGACTACCCGATCTCGCATCCTGTCGGGATCGAATCGGGCGAATTCCCGAGCGACATGGGTTGACGCTGCGTCACCGCGATGGAACTCACTCTTCACCCGGTGTCAGCAGTGACGCCGGCCGCACCGCGGCGGCGCCGAACCGGGACCTCGCGACGTCGGCGGCGACCTCCGCGTCGCGCCAGCGGGGCTCCGGTGAGTCGAAGACGAGCTGCTCCCCCGACTCGCCCGTGTCGAGCCCCTCGACCCGCACGCCGATCAGCCGGACCGCCCCGGACGGCGCGTGTTCGGTGAGCAGCTCGACCGCGATGCGGTGGATCTCGCGGGCGACGTCGGTCGGGGTGAGCAGGGTGCGGGCGCGGGTGATGGTGCGGAAGTCCGCGAACCGGACCTTGATCGACACGGTGCGGCCGCGCAGCCCGCGCTGCCGCAGTGTCGCGCCGACGCGTTCGGCGAGCCGGAGCAGCCGCAGTGCCAGCTCGGCGCGGTCGTGCCGGTCGACGTCGAAGGTGTGCTCGGCGCCGATCGACTTCTCCGCCGAGTCCGGGACCACGGCGCGATCGTCGTGACCGTTGGCGAGCGCGTACAGATGCTCGCCGACCGCGGTGCCGAGCGACCGCCGGAGCCGGGCTAGCGGCGCGGCCGCGACGTCGGCGATCGTGGTCAGCCCCATCTGGAGCAGCTGCTCCTCGGTGCGCTTGCCGACGCCCCACAGCGCCGCAACCGGCAGCTGGTGGAGGAAACCGAGGGTCTCCGCCGCCGGGACGACCACCATCCCGTCGGGTTTCGCCATCCCGGAGGCGAGCTTGGCGACGAACTTGACCTTGGCGACGCCCACCGAGCACGTGATGGCGTGCTCGGCCTCGACCCTGGCCCGAATCAGGGCCCCCAGCTCGGCCGGTGTCGCGCCGAGACGGCGCAGCGCACCGCTGACGTCCAGGAACGCCTCGTCGAGGCTCAACGGCTCCACCAGCGGGGTGAGCTCGCGGAAGATCTCCATCACCCCACGGGAAACCTCGCCGTACAGCCCGAAGGTCGGCGTGATGCACACCAGCTGCGGGCACAGCCGCTTCGCCACGGCGAACGGCATCGCCGAGCGCACCCCGAACGTGCGCGCCGGGTAGTTCGCGGCCGACACCACCGCGCGCGGGCCGTTCCCGGACACCACCACCGGCTTGTCCACCAGCTCCGGCCGCGTCCGCAGCTCCACCGACACGTAGAACGCGTCCATGTCGACGTGCAGGATCCCGCAGCCGGTGTCGTCCGGCAGGCTCGTGGCGCCCGCGGTGACCCGGAACCGGGCCATTCCCCCAGGCAGTTCAGCGTTTCTTCCCATCGTGGCGAACGCTACCCGCCACCCCCGACAATTCCGGTGATCGGCCACCCGAGGCGCCCGCCCGACGCACCGAATGCCGTGAAGGCCTCCTTCACAGCGCTCAACGCTGTGAAGG
>NZ_JBHYIQ010000203.1:0-4396 GCF_042739895.1 Amycolatopsis sp. NPDC059021 | reverse complement strand
GCCTTGAGGGACCCAGAGTCCCGTAAGGAGGCCCCCACGGACCTACCGGCGGACGTAGGCTGCCTCACTCGGTGCGGCCCTGACGTGACCGGGGCGGTCAGCCCCGGCCGGTGCGACCGGCCGAGATGGCCTCGACCACGGTGTCGAGGTCGCGGTAGTGCTCGTCGGGCAGGGCGGCGAGCGGTCCGAGCAGCTCGTCGCCCCCGCCCGCGGCCGCGCACCGGCGGAGCAGTTCTTCGCGTCCGCACGGGTATTCGACGTCGGCGAGGTGCCGGGCGAGGGATTCGCGGTCCGGGGCGCTCATCGTCATGGGGGAACACCTTTCTGTCGTGCTTTCGGGCCACACCGGGAAGCGTGCCGTTCACCCGGCGCGCTGGGCGGCGATCAGCGGGATCCGGCCGCCCGCGAGCACGGCGTCCCGCTGGCGCGGGGAGAGCCGGTGCGTGGCCTGGTAGTTCTCGTCCCGCGTGCGGTTGTGCACGGCGAACGTGTCCGAATCGGACAGCCGGCTCCTGGCCTCGTCGAGGACGAGGACGTCGTCGCACTCGACGCGGTCGTAATCGGCGGGGTCGGCGAACTCCAGCGCGAGCACGCCGAAGTTCGCGAGGTTCTGCCAGTGGATGCGGGCGAAGGACTTCGCGAGCACGACCCGCAGGCCGAGGTGCCGGGTCACGATCGCGGCGTGCTCCCGCGACGAGCCCTGGCCGTAGTTCTCCCCGGCGACCAGCCAATGCGCCGGTTCTTCGGCGGCCCGCGCGGGGTAGTCCGCGTCGATCCGGGTGAAGGTGAACTCCGCCAGCTTCGGGATGTTCGACCGCAGGGGCAGCGCGGCGGCGCCCGCCGGGGAGATCTCGTCGGTGGAGACGTCGTCGCCGAGCTTGAGCAGCACCGGGGCTTCGACCCGCTCCGGGAGTGGGTCGAACTCGGGGAGCCCGGAGATGTTCGGGCCCTTCACCAGTTCCTCGTGCGCTGCCTCCGCTTCGGACAGTGGCGCGGCGAAGACCCGAGTGTCTACTGTGGACTTCCGTGGCGGTCGGATCCTGCCGGGGTCGACGTCGGCGGTGAACTCCCGGGGGTCGGTGATGACCCCGGTGATCGCCGACGCGGCCGCGGTTTCCGGGGAACACAGCCACACCGCGTCGTCGGCCGTCCCGGAGCGGCCGGGGAAGTTGCGGGGGAACGTCCGCAGCGAGTTCTGGCCCGGCGCGGGTGCCTGTCCCATGCCGATGCAGCCGAGGCAGCCCGCCTGGTGGATCCGCGCGCCCGCGGCGAGCAACTCGGTGGTGTGCCCGGCACGCGTCAGGTCGACGAGGATCTGCCGCGACGTCGGGTTGACGTCGAAACTGACCGACCCGGCCGCCTGCTTGCCGTGGACCATCGCGGCCACGACGGCGAAATCCCGGAAACCGGGGTTCGCCGAGGAACCGACGACGACCTGGCCGATCGGCGTGCCCGCCGCCTCGCGGACCGGTACGACGTCACCGGGTGACGACGGCCTGGCGACCAGGGGTTCCACAGTGGACAGATCGATCTCGTCGCGCACGTCGTATTCGGCGCCTTCATCGGCGAGGATCTCGCGGAAGTCGTCCTCCCGGCCTTCGGCGCGCAGGAACTCGCGCACCGCCTCGTCGGCGGGAAAGACCGTGGTGGTGGCGCCCAGTTCGGCCCCCATGTTGGCGATCACGTGCCGGTCCATCGCGGTGAGCCCGGCGAGGCCGGGGCCGTGGTACTCGATGATCCGCCCGCGCCCGCCGCCGACGCCGTGCCTGCGCAACATCTCCAGCACGACGTCCTTGGCCGAGACGCGGTCCGGCAGCGTGCCGGTGAGGCGGACGCCCCAGATCTCCGGCATGCGCAGGTACAGCGGTTCCCCGGCGATGGCGAGCGCGACCTCCAGCCCGCCGACGCCGATCGCCAGCATCCCGAGCGAACCCGCCGCGCAGGTGTGCGAGTCCGAACCGGCCAGCGTCCGGCCGGGCACTCCGAATCGCTGCATGTGCGTCGGATGGGAAACCCCATTGCCCGCCTTGGAGAACCACAGCCCGTAGCGGCGGCAGGCCGAGCGCAGGAACGCGTGGTCCTCGGCGTTCTTCTCGTCCGCCTGCAGGAGATTGTGGTCGACGTACTGGACGCTCAGTTCGGTGGCGGCGCGCTCGATGCCGAGCGACTCCAGTTCCTGCATCACCAGCGTTCCGGTGGCGTCCTGGGTCAGCGTCTGGTCCACCCGGAGCCCGATTTCCGAGCCGGGTTCCGGACGGCCGCGCACCAGGTGCTCGCCGAGCAGCCTGCCGGCGACCGTGCGAGCTGTTTCTCCGGCCATGTCATCCGGCTACCCGCTGTCCGGCGGGCTCAATCACGCCGTGCCTACAGGGCGGGCCTGCGCACGGCCGGCAGCCGGTCGAACGCGTCGACCAGCGCGGATACGACGTCCGGATGTCCTAACGGGAGCGGCGCGGGCACCCGGTCGTCGTCATCGCCCGTGCTGTGCGCGACAACCTCGACCTCCACCCCCGCGTCCCGGAGCCCGGCGACCCGGTTGCCGTGGTCGCGCAGCCAGTCCGCGTCGGCGGCCCGCGCCCGGTCCGCCTCGAGGAACCCTTCGGCGGCCGGGTCCACCAGCAGCACGGACCGGACGACGGACGGCCGGTGTTCGGCCAGCAGCAGCGCTTCCTCGCCGTACGGTCCACTCGCGACGATGTCGGTCACCGGGAGCGGCCCGTCGGCGTGGGCGAGCACGTGTTCGCACGCGTGGAGCGCGCCGTCCACGGGCAGCCGGGCCCAGACGATCTCGCGGTCTTCGGTGAACGGACGCCAGGTGGCGGGCAGTTCGTCGTGTTTGCTCGCTCCAGCCGGGTCGAGGACGAGCACCCGCCTGCCGCCGGGGACACCGTGGACGACCACCGGTGGCCCTTCGGCGCGGACCGGATCGGGTTCGGGGGTGCCGCGCATGACGGACGCTCCTTTCGAGGCCGGGTTCAGCGACGGGTCACGGGCAGTTCGGGCGAGGCGGTGTCCAGCGGGACCGACCCGGACCTGACGAGTCCCAATTGGACGGTCTGCCGCGGGGTGACCGCGTCGAGTGCCCAGTCGGCCGCGACGCGGAGTTTGTTGGCGGGCATGGACATCAGGTGATAACCGCGGGTGAGGAGTTTCGCCGGGAACCCGGACAGCGGGATCCGCACCGGGTTCGCCGCGGCCTGCCCCTTGCCGAGGTCCACCGCGAAGCCGAGGTCATGGTGCTTGTACGCGCCGAGCGGGCGCTCCCGCAGCGAAGCGCCGACGTTGTGCCCGGCGAGTTTTCCTTGCCGGACGGCGTGTTGCGCGGTCATCGGCGTGATCTCGCCCTTCCGCGACGCGTCGGGCACCGCCGCGGCGTCCCCGCAGGCGAAGACCTCCGGATGACCCGGCACCCGCAACGTGGCGTCCACCCGTAACCGGCCCCGGTCGGTCGGCAGCCCGACCTCCGAGACGAGCGGGTCCGGCCGGACCCCGACGCACCACACCAGCGTGCGCGTGGGGACCTTCTCCCCGGTGGTCAGCGTGACACCCTCGGCGGTCGCCTCGTCGATGGAAGTCTTCATGCGGACGTCGACGTCCCGCTCGCGCAGCACCCGGTCCGCGGTCGCGCCCAGCCGCTTGTCGAGCTCCGGCAGGACACGGCCGGCGACGTCGAGCAGCATCCAGCGCATCGGCTGATCGGCGAGCTCGGGATGGCGGGCGGCGAGCGCGGCGGTGAGTCCCGGTCCCTGCGCGGCCACCTCGGTCCCGGTGTAACCCGCGCCGACCACGACGAACGTGCACCGGGCCTCGCGCTCGGCCGGATCGTCGGCCGCGGCGGCGAGTTCCACCTGGCGGGTCACGTGATCGCGCAGGTACAGCGCCTCGGGCAGGCCGCGGAAGCCGTGCGCGTGGTCGGTCACCCCGGGGATCGGCAGCAGCTTGGTCACGCTGCCGGCGGCGAGCACCAGCCGGTCGTAGGACAGCGTGTGCTCGCGGTCCTCGGGGTCGAGGTAACGCACCGAGCGCTCGCCGAGGTCGGCACCGCACACCGTGCCCAGCGCCAGGCGGACGCCGGGCAGCGTCCCGGGAATCGACACGAGCACCCGCCGCGGATCGAGGATCCCGGCCGCGACCTCGGGCAGCAGGGGCACGTAAAGGAAATAGTCCGTCGGGTTCACCACGACGATTTCGGTGCCTTCGGGGGCGGTTCGCGCCAGGGTCCTGGCTGCCTGGTAGCCGGCGAAACCGGCGCCGGCGATCACCACGCGCATCGAGGGTCCTTCCGTAGCCTGCGGATCCACCCCGGCGAGTACCCGGCGGCGCGGACGGGAAACGCTGCTTTCGCCGTGGTCGGTCCGTGGGGGCCTCCTTGAGAGACCCAGAGTCCCTCAAGGAG
>NZ_JBHYIQ010000202.1:0-4862 GCF_042739895.1 Amycolatopsis sp. NPDC059021 | reverse complement strand
CACTCCGCCAGCCCTCTGCGTGCGCCGGCTCGTCTCGCGAGGAGACCTGGCGTGGTTCCGACCCCCGACGCCGGCCAGCAACCCCCCCCCCCTTCAGCTCACGTCAGGGCAGCAGGGTCTTGAGGTGATCCGCGGCGGCCTGTGCGTCCCGGATGAGCCGGGGATCGTCGGCGCCGACGACCTTGCCGTCGCGCTTGAGCGCCTTCCCATCGACGAACACCCACTGCACGTTCGCGGGCTGGGTGTTGTAGACGACCTGGTTGACCCAGTCGACCCGCGGCGCGAAGTTGACCTGCTGCGCGTCGATCACCTGCAGGTCCGCCTTCTTGCCCGGCGTCAGCGAGCCGATCTCGCGGTCGAGGCCCATCGCCTCCGCTCCGCCGAGCGTGGCCATCCGCAGCACGTCGGCGATCACCGGGTAGACGGCCGGGTCCGTCGAGGTCGCGCGCTGCAGGTTCACCGCCGCGCGCATGACGTTGAACATGTCGCTGGTGTCGTTCGTGCCGCCGTCCAGTCCGAGCCCGACCTTCAGCCCGCGCTTGTGCATCTCGGGCAGCCGGATGATCCCGGACGCGAGCCGCTGGTTCGACAACGGGTTGTGCGCGACCCGCACGTCGGCCTTGGCCAGTTCGTCGAGGTCGGCGTCGGTCGCGTGGATGACGTGGTCGGCGATCAGCCCCGGCCGCAGCGCGTCCGCCTTGCGCAGCGCTTCCATCTGCCCGGTCGCCGGATCGGCCTTGGACTCCAGCAGGTGCACGTTGAGCGGGACGCCGAGTTCGCGCGCGAGCTTGGCCGACGCGTCGAGGTTGCCGAAGTTGTCCAGTGTCGGATGCGACCCGACCTGCAGGTGCGCCAACGGGTTCGGATCGATGAACTCCCGTTTCGCGGCGCGGACGGCGTCCTGCAGCGCCGGGTCCGAGCCCGCGTCGTAGGCGAAGACGAACCGCAGCTTCGAGTCGGCGAGCGCGCGGAGATTCCCCCAGGCGAAGGGCTTGTTGAAGGTGTGCGACCAGTCCGTGACCGTGGTGATCCCGGTCCCGACCACGTCCATAGTGGACAGACGAACACCGGCGTAGCCATCGGCCTCGGTGATCGGCTTGCTGTAGAACGGCAGCACGCACTTGCCGAGCCAGCCGTTGAGCTCCTTGTCCGCCGCGCAGCCGCGGATCAGCGACTGCCACAGGTGGTTGTGCAGGTCGACGAACCCGGGCAGGACGATCTTGCCGCGCCCGTCCACGACGCGTGCCCCGCCGGTGTCGAGGTTCTTGCCGACGGCCTTGATCCGGTCGCCTTCGAGCAGGACGTCGGCGTCGGGAAGCTGCCCGAGCGGGCCTTCACCGGCCTTCGGGTCCATGGTCAGCACCATCGAGGCACCGCGGACGACGACACGGCCGGTGCCGTCGAAGGTGTCCGCCGCGGCTGGGCCGGAGGTGCCCCGGCCCAGACTCACCAGCAGGGCTCCGCCGAGTACGAGTGCCAAGGTCAGGACGAATATGCCGGACGCGGGTCTTTGCCGCATCGTGATCACTCCCCAGGTCTGACGACGAAACGGAAGATCACGCTAGCGATGCGGGCCGTTACCGGGAAGGTCCCGGATCCCCCTGTGGACCCGGGACCTGCCCGTTCACGTCATCCGGTCCGGACGGCCGACCGGATCAGGGCGTTGACGCGGCAAGCCACCTCGCCCGCCCGCTCCTGCGGGAGCATGTGCCCGGCACCCGGATAGCGGACGAATTCCGCCTCCGGCAGGGCATCCGCGATGACCTTCGCGTGCGGCAGCGGGCACAGCCGGTCCTTCTCGCCCGCCAGCACCGCGACCGGGATGTCCCGCAGCGCGCCGAGCCCGACCCGGCCCTCGTGCCGCGCGATCGCGTCGATGAACTCGCCGACGCTCGCCGGATGCGCGCACAACATCTGCTCGGCCACGCTGTCGACCTCCGCGCGACGAGGCCGGTTCCCGAACACGAGAACCCGCGCGCCGGACCGCACCATGCCGCGCGACAGCCGGAAGTTCTCGGCCCGCATCCGCGCGAGGAACTTCGCGACGCGCGGTTCGAGGCGGGTCACCCCACGACCGGCGAGGCCGGGCAGCCCGAGCGTCAGCTGGTCCATCTGGCCCGAGGACGTCGCGACGAACGCGGCCGCGGCCACCCGCGAGGACACCAGCTCCGGATGCCGCTCGGCGAGCGCCATGATCGTCATCCCGCCCATCGAATGTCCGGCGAGCACGAGCGGACCGGTCGGCACGCGGCCGGCGATGAGCTCGGCGAGATCGTCGGCGAGACGTTCGATCCGCGCCGTACCCGGCTTCGCGTGCGCCGATCCGCCGTGCCCGCGCAGGTCGTAACGCAGGATCCGGATCGCCGGGTCCAGGTGCGGCAGCACGAAGTCCCAGGTCCGGTGGTCCTGGGTCCAGCCGTGCACGAGGACGAGGGTGGCGGCGGAATCGGCCGGTCCGCTCGTTTCGAGGTGCAGCGCGGTGCCGTCACCGGTGACGAACCGGTGCGCGCGGGCCGGGTCCCGCAGCCGCTCGGCGGTGGTCATCGGCCCGCCGGGAGCAGGAACGACTTGTGCCAGAAGTACATCCCCGGCGCGCCGACCAGCCCGGACTCGTCGAGGAACGGCATGATCTTCTCCCCCGCCCAGGCGATCGTGTTCCGCCAGTTCGGGTTGTTCAGCGCCGCCTCGACGCCGTCGCGTGGACGGATGCCGACGGCCTTGTAGATGTTGGGGTTGATGAACGCCCTCGTCACGAAGTACGAGACCAGCGCGATGATGAACTGCTGGTAGACACGCTCGCCGCGGGACAGCTTCGCCATACCGCGCGTGACCTCCTCACGAGCGAACGTGACGTGCCGCGCCTCTTCGAGGACGTGGATACGGTTCACCATCCGCACCAGCGGCTGGATGCCCTCGTCGTTCATCTGCTCGCGCTGGAGCCGGTCGAGGACCTCCTCGGCGACCAGGATCGCGCCGTACCGCGCTGGCCCGTAGGAGATCGTCGGCATCAGCTTGGCGAGGCGGCGCAGCCACGGCACCGGGCCGTAGGTCGGGACGCCGAGCCGCGCCGACATCCGGGCGAACATGGTGGAGTGCCGGCATTCGTCGGCGATCTCGGTGAGCGCGAACTGCGCGTGCGAGGTCGTCGGGTCCTGCTTGTAGACCTCCTTGAGCAGCATCTGCATCAGCAGGATCTCGAACCACAGCCCGGTGGTCGCGACGCTGGCGATCTCGTGCTTGCCCAGCTCGATCCGCTGTTCCGGGGTCAGCCGGTCCCAGATTTCGGTCCCGTACAGGGACGAACGCTCCTCGGGGATGTATCGCTTACCCTCGACCAGTGGCGCATCCCAGTCGATGTCCACCTCGGGGTCGTAGAACTTGTTCGCCGACGACTTGAGCAGCCGGTCCGCGGTCTTTTCGCGGCCGGGATCCTTGAGCGTCCGCGTCATTGCGACACACCCCTTTCGTGACGCAGGTTTCTGTAACCACTAGTAACAGTTACCTCTGGTAGCATGACGACCGTGATCGAACGTGTCAAGCGCTCCAGCAAGCACTCCAGCAAGCGCGCCCCCGCCGGGGAGGCCGACACCGGGGACGCCCGGCGCGACCGCTGGCGCAAGCACCGGATCGCCCGCCGGGCGGAGTTCGTGGAAGCGGCGCTCCGCGCGCTGGACAAACACGGCCCCGAGCTGGGCATGGAGGACGTCGCCGCCGAAGCGGGTGTCACGAAACCGGTGCTCTACCGGCATTTCGACGACAAGGCTGACCTCTACGTCGCCCTCGGCCAGCGCGGCACCGAGATCCTGCTGGGCCGCCTGATCCCGGCCATCAACGCCGAACTCGCGCCGGTCCCGCGCATCCGGATGGCGCTCGACGCGTTCTTCACCGTCATCGAGGAACACCCGAACCTGTACCGCTTGCTCGCGCGCGGTGCGACGCAGGAGAAGGCGGGCGACTCCGACGTAGTCGCCGAGGACAAGGAACTCATCGCGACCGCGTTGTCGGCGCTGCTCGGCGACTACATGCGGATGTTCAACATGGACTCCGGAGCGGCCGAGCCGTGGGCGTACGGGATTGTCGGCATGGTCCAGAACACCGGTGAATGGTGGCTGGACCGGCAGTCCATGGGCCGCGACTCGGTCGTCGAGTACCTGACGCAGATCATCTGGGCCGCGATCGACGGCCTGACCCGCCAGCACGGCGTGATCATCGACCCGAACGTGCCGCTCGAGGCGAACAAGGTCATCCAGATGAGCAGGGCCAAGCAGGAATCCGCGGCCGACAGCGACGCCGGCTGAACCCTACGGAGGAGAGTCCCTGATGAGCGAGCACGACGAAGACGGCTACGCCGGCGAGGCCACCCTTGTCGTCGATGGCACGGAACTCGCGGTGAAGGTCGACCTGCGAGGCTACTTCCAGCCGATCGACGGCTACTACCGCTGGTACGGCCGGATCGCCACCGACGAGAAGCTCACCGCGCTGGCGGGCGGCAAGAAGAAGGCGGTCGAGATCCGCGCGGGCGAGCACACCGCGTCCGGCGAGATCTCCGACCCCGACCCGTGGGGCCGCTACCGGATCATGGGCACCAGCACCCCGCCGTTCCACGTGCCCACCAGCTTGGCGGAACTCAACGCCTGACTACTGCCGCAGGACCCAAACGCCCCATGCGGTTCCTCAGTAGTGAGTGGCCGTGATCGAACCGGGCCGACGCCCGGCGTGGACATGCACCCCGGTCGACAGGGTCGTGAAATGGCACATGGGGGACGTCCAACGCCGTCAATGTCCCATTCGTGACTCCGCCACGCCGGGACCCCACCCCTTGTCGCGAACGCTCCGTTCAGGACGTTGATCGTCTCGAACGG
>NZ_JBHYIQ010000201.1:0-4899 GCF_042739895.1 Amycolatopsis sp. NPDC059021 | reverse complement strand
CCTACGGCATCGCCGGGGGCAACAACAACGGTGACGCCTGCCAGAACTCGCCCGCCCGGACGCCGGAGGCGATCACCGTGGGCGCGACGGCCAACAACGACTCGCGTGCCACCTACTCCAACTACGGCAAGTGCCTCGACATCTTCGCGCCGGGCACCGACATCACGTCGTCGTGGATCGGCGGCACCAGCGCCAGCAAGACCATCAGCGGGACGTCGATGGCGACCCCGCACGTGGTCGGCGCGGCCGCGCTGTACCTGGAGAAGAACACCTCGGCGACGCCGCAGCAGGTGCGGGACGCCCTGGTGAACGGCGGCACCAAGGACAAGGTCACGAACCCGGGGACCGGCTCCCCGAACGTCCTGCTCTACACCGGCGCCTGACACGCTGAGCGACGGTCCGTGGGGGCCTCCTCGAGGGATCCAGAGTCCCTCAAGGAGGCCCCCACGGACCTTTACCGGGAAGGCCGGGGCGCGCGGAGCGGGGCCGCGATCCGCATGGTCTGGACGATCGTGCTGGTCGCGCCGCGCGGGTCGTTGACCCCGATGGTGTCGATCGACGAGCAGCTGACCTCGAAACCGTTGTGCAGCGTGGCTTTCGGCCCGTCCACTCCGCCGTTCTTACCGCCGGCGCACTGCTCCTCGATCTTCGCGAAGGCCTGTTTCGTCTCGTCCTGCAGGGCCTTGTCGTCCGGCCACAGGTTCGCCACCGCGATGCCCATCGTGTTGGCCGCGACATCCTTCGTCTTGCCGACGTCGGTCTTTTCGTTCTTCCACGGCCGGGCCGTGGTACTCGCGACCAGGAGCACCTCGTTCATCGTGCCCTGAAGGTCGTGGGTGTGGGTGTCGTAGCCGATGCTGGCCGACATGAGGTACGGCTGGTCGACGTCGTTGGCCGCCTTGCAGACGCCGGGATCGCGGATGGTGTCGCCTGCCTGGTCCTTGTCGCCTTTCTTGAAACACGGCCATTTCTGCTTCTGCGCGATGCGGTCGAGGAAAGCCTGGCCGGTTACCTGCGGCGGGAAGCAGGAGCGGCTGACCCTGCTGCCCGGGTCGCAGGGCACCGGCGCGCTGGGGTCGGTGGGCGGCGCGCTGCTCGACGCCGGTGCGGTCGGCGGCGGTGTCTGGCTCGCGGGGGCCGCCGTGTCGCCGGATTTCCCGGTCAGGGTCACGACCAGGACCACGACGAGCCCGATCACGAGTACGACGCCGGCGATCGAGCCGCCGATGATCCACGGTTTCTTGCTGCCACCACCCGGCGGCGGTGGCTGGTGTGTCCCGAGGTGCGGGAACTGCGGGTTCCCGCCGCAGAACCGGCCGTTCCACTGATCGACCCACCCGCCATGGGTGTGTGGATCCGGCAGCACCGGTTGCCCGCAGCGCCCGCACGGAACGGGTTGTGGTGGTGTCGTCACTATGCGCCCCCCGGCCTTTCCCGCCGTGCCTGCTTGTCCACAGTGCACTGTCTGGTTCGGACGAAATCGTACCTGGAAGCGGTGCTGTTACGTCCTTTTCGGCCCGAGCCGGGTGAATCAGGCGAAGGTCGCGCTCGTGGTCTCCAGGACGTCGATGAGCGCGGCGCGGCTGGCGGCGAGGAACGTGAGCATCGGCTCGTCGCCCAGGTTTTCGGAGACAAGCGCGATGACCCGCCCTTCGCCCACGACGTCCACCACCGTGACCGGAGTGCTGCGGCGGCCGGCGCCGTTCCCGACGTAGAGCTGGTGGATCCCGGAACGCCGTCCCGCCATCAGCGCCCGCGGCCGCGCCGTCGGGTCGTCCGGCTCTTCGCTGGTCGGGTCGTTGAAGTCGAACGCCGCCGAGATGCCCTGGTCCGGGCGGTAGGCGGCCTTCGGGACGGCGACCGTTTCGAGCCGCGCGGGGCCGACGTCCGGGAGCGCGTCGACCACCGCGGCGGCGGCACGCCCCGCGTCGACGGGGTCGATGCGGACGAGCGTTTCCGTGCGCAGCACCCGGACGGCCTCGTTGCCCTTGACCGACACGAGGATCCCGCCCGTCTCGTCGTTCTGCACGTCGCCGCACCACGCGGTGAACCGGAGCGAGCCGGTGGCGAGCACGGCGAGGGTGTCGCGGAACTCGCGGGTGAGCGTGCCGCCCTCGGCGACGCCGAGCCCGGTGAGGATGCTGAGCACCTCATTGTCGTACTTCGCCCGGGTCTGTTCGGGCAGCCACTGCTCGTCGATGCCGATGACGGCGGGCGGATCCCCGTAACCTTCCCAGCGCCACGCCGTGATGAAGGCGGACTTGGGCAGCAACACCGTGCCGCGATGCATGGTCGTTCCCCCTGCGAACTGCCGCTCAGGCGCCGATGGTCGGCGGGACCGGTTTCTCTTCGGTGCCACCGAAGATCTTGTCCGCGTCCTGCTCCTGCAGATAGGACGCGCGCTTGTGTTCCTTGTCCTCGCCGCCCTTGCCCTTGCCGCCCTGGCCGGCGCCACCCATACCGCTCATGCCCTGCTTGCCCGATGCGCCGCCGGGGCCACCGCGCCCGGCCGCGTTCGCGGCGTTCGCGCCACCACGGGAACTGGGCTCGGCCGCGCCGGTGCCCTTGCCCGCGCCGGGCTCGGAGCCGATGCTGCCGCTCACGCGTCCGCTGTTGCCCTTGCCGACGCCGTCGAGCCCGCCGCCGCTGCTGCCGCCACCGCCACTGGTGGGCCCGAAACCGCCGAGGCCGAACGAGTTCTGGCCGCCGCCGGAGCTGAGCCGGTCGGCGATGCTGCCCTGCTGGTACGACGGGATATTTGGCGGCTGGTACGACGACGTCGACGGCGGCACGTACGACGACGTGCTCGTGTGGTCGTTGGGGCCGGGAACGGTGCCGGGCCGGAAGTCCGGCGGGTTCACCGGCGGTGGCAGCGGGGGACGCGGCTGTGGTGGCACGAAGCCTTCCTTGCGGAAGTCACCCGGGCCCGGGACACGCTTGTGCTCGTCCTCGCCGCCGAATCCCTTGACCGGAGGCTTCTCCGGCGGCTTCTTGGAGTCGTCGACCTTGAAATCGCCGCCGCCCTGCTCGTCGCCGAGCTGCCCGTAGTCGATCTTCATATTGGGCTGGTTGACGGTGTTCGTCTGCTGTGTGTACTGCTCGTAGAGGGCCTTGTTCTCCAGGACCTTCTTGTTGCGCTCGTTGATCTTGTCCTCGGTGCTCGTGTTCCACGGCGTCGCCTTGTCCCAGAAGTCCCGCTCGGGCGCGTCGTTGGTGACGTCGGCGTGCATGGTGGACTTGAGATGCGAGAACTGGCTGAGCTGGTCGCTGATGGTGTTGGAGTTATTCGTGAGCGTAGCCGAGGCCGAGGCGGCGGTGGTGCTGAGCGGCACGATGCGCTGGCGGGCCGCATCCGACGCGTTGCCGGTCCAGGCTGATTCGAGTGCCGAGGCCATCTGACGGCTCTCGGTCTCGATCTGGTTCTGCTGACCGGATTGATCGATGCCTGTCTGGCGGGCTGCTTCGAGCGACCTCCCGCCATCGCCTTGTCGCTGAACCTGGTCGACGAGGTCTCCGGCTCCGGTGCCGTGTTTCGTGAGCTGGCCGTGGCTGCCGGTGAGTTCGCGCAAGATATCGCCGAAATCACCGTGGACGAGATCGTTGAGGACGCGTGCCTCGGATTTGGCCACGTCCACCACGGACGAGGCGATGTCCTCCAGCCACTGCCACATGCTCAGGCCCTTTGCTTGATGCGGGTCAGCACCCGGTCGGCCACATCCCGCCCCGCAGTACAGGGGTCGATGTTCTTCCTTTTCGCGCTGTCGCTGAGGAAGATGCCTACGGCGTAGGTGAGGTCGTCGGAGATGCCCACTACGAGCTGGCACTCGGACTTTTCGAGGCCGTTGCTCTTCGCTGCCAGGTAACCGACGAGGGGATATCCCTGGATGGGGCCGGGCTCGACCCAGCGAACCGCGTCGGGCTTGACATTGCTGTACGCCGCGCCGAGACCGCCCTTGATCTTGGTCTGATAGCCGACGCTGAGGGAAGCGCCGTTCCCGGCTGCGTTGTGCCAGGTGCACGACGTGCCCAGACTGGGGTCGTCGTCCGGTTTGGCCGGATCGGAGGCGCCGATGAACTCCTTGACGTCGTCCGCGCTGAGTGAGGTGTCGCAGGGGCTGCCCGCGAGCACCTTCGCCGGGAGCGGGTTCTGCACCTTGGGTGCGCCATTCTGCGCGGCCGGGCTGCTGTCGCTGGCCGGAGGCGCTGAACTCTGGGAGGCGGGGCCTTTGCCCGAACCACCGGAGCAACCCGCCACCACGAGCCCGGCTGCTGAGAGAACGGTGACGATCGCACGGTATCCGGGCCGCATCAGTACTTGCCTTCCTTGCCTGCGTCCTTGGCAGCGTCCGCGTTGGCCTGGTCAGTGGCCGTGGTCCGGCCGAGTGCCGTGTTGAGTTTGTCGATGAGAGCGCCGTAGCGATTGAACTGGATCTGCAGGTGGCCGATGTAGTAGCGACCGGAATTGTTCGCGGTGTTCGCGAAGCCCACACTGGAGACATCTTTGCCAGGGGGCTCGCACATCACGAGTGCCTGGGCTTTGACTATCTGTTCTTGGATCAGCTTCCTGGTGCCCTCGGCCTTGCTGAGCAGCGTTTCCATTTCGGAGGTGCTCATGCGGAAGCCACCGGAGGGCCCCACGCTCTGCGTGTCCCCGAAAAAGCTCAGTCCGGACAGAAAGTTGCTTCCGTCGTCCGCCATGCCGCCCCTCCCGAGCGTCTGGTCCAAACGCAACGGAGGATAGCAGGGAGATCACCGGGTGCGGGCGCGTTTGGTCAACTCCGTACCAGGTTCGAAAAGCGGCAAAAGCCGTGAAGGCCTCCTTCACAGCGCTCGACCCGGTGTTTGGGGGCGGGACCGGAACACACGCGCTAAACGAAAACCCCATGCGGGACACGCCGA
>NZ_JBHYIQ010000200.1:0-4942 GCF_042739895.1 Amycolatopsis sp. NPDC059021 | reverse complement strand
AACGGCGACCACCCAGATCTACACATGCATTGACGTCGGCAGGGTCAGATGTGTAAAAGAGACAGCAGGAGGAACCCTCTGCTTCCCTCGGGGCGGCCCCCGCGGATCCGTTCGCCCATCCCGGGCCGGGCCAAGTCAGGCCCGGGACAGACCGGCCAGTACGTCACAGGCGAGTTCGTGGGTCGCGGGCAGCCGGACCGCGCTGACCCGCGGGCTGCCGACCTCGGCGAGCTGCGCGTCCACCGAGAGCCGTTCGTGCACCGCCCGCCGCAGCGCGACCCCGCGCGAAGCGAGGCGATCGTCGCGCGGCACCAGCGCCGCCACGACCGACGGTCCCAGCGAGGCAACGCTTTCTCCACCGTCGAACACGGCCCGCAGCGCGTCGGCGGCGAGGATCATCCCGGTCAGCCGCGGCCAGCCGTCGACCGCGCTGAAGTCCAGTTCGACCACGAGCAGCACGTAGTCCTCGGCCGCCGCGCGTTCCTCGCGGCCCGCCCTGCGGTACACCTCGGCGAGCCGGGTGCGCAGGTACGCGGCCGTCGGCAGGCCGGTCAGCGGGTCGGTGACCTCGGTGTGCACGAGTTGGTCCGTCGCGACGTCCGCCCAGGCCAAGGCCGTCAGGCGGAGCAGCCGCGCGGGGGTGGCGTCCACATCCGGAGCGACGAATCCGTCCACGACCGTGGGATCGGCGGAGTCGGCGAGCACGGCGTGCAGCGCGGCGAGGTCGGTCAGCGTCTCCGCGAGCCCGGCACCGGCGGCCGCACGGGCGCGGCCGAGCCCGGCCAGCGCGCGTTCCGCCGCCTCGCTGCCCACCGCGGGCTTCCCCTGTCTCACCACCGCGGCACACACCGCGTCGACCTCGGGCAGTCCCCAGTCGCTGGGGAACCGCCAGCCCGAAGCCAGGCTCGCGGTCCGCCACCGTGCTCGCAGCGCGCGCAGGGTCCGATCCCGGTCGAACCGGTTCCGCGCCTCCTGCGAGTCCGTCACCCCGGACAGCGCCCCGGTCGCCGGCAGGTCCACTGGCCACCGCTCCTCTCGTCCGGTTCGGAGCGATCTTGTCGCGCTCCGAACAGGGGACGCGCCAGGCCCCGGTCCGTGACGGCGTTCCGGCGGGTTTTGTTGACCAAGGTCCCGGCGAGCCCGGGTGAACATATTGCGCTCTCCGGGTCAACACGCCGACCGCGAGGTGACGCGTGTCGCAGCTTCCGTCACACTTGTGCCGCGCATGAGTCAAGGTAGGTATTGGCGGCCCGTCGGGCGGCCGCCACCACCCGCAGAAGGAGTCCCGTGTCCACCGTTCCCGCCGGTCTCAGCGGTAAGAGCGACGCCGAGCTGATCGCCGAGGTCCGTGCTGGGCAGATCGCCTCCTACGGGCCGCTGTACGAGCGGCACACGGCCGCCGCGCACAACCTCGCCCGTCAGCTCGCGCGCTCGAGTTCCGAGGCCGACGACCTCGTCTCCGAGGCGTTCGCGAAGGTGCTGGACACGCTGCGCGCGGGCAAGGGCCCCGAGACCGCGTTCCGCGCGTATCTGCTGACAGCGCTGCGGCACACCGCCTACGACAAGACCCGCAAGGACAAGCGCGTCGACCTCAACGAGGACATGACCGACGTCGGCGGCGCGGTCGGCGAGGCGCTGACCGTGCCGTTCTCCGACACCGCCGTCGCGGGGCTCGAGCGCACCATGGCCGCCAAGGCCTTCGCACGGCTGCCCGAACGCTGGCAGGCCGTGCTGTGGCACACCGAGATCGAGCAGCAGAGCCCCGCCGAGGTCGCGCCGCTGCTGGGCCTGACCGCGAACGGCGTCTCGGCGCTCGCCTACCGCGCCCGCGAGGGTCTCCGCCAGGCCTATCTGCAGGTCCACCTGCAGGAGAACGCCGCGGAACGCTGCCGCGCCACCGCCGACCGGCTGGGCGCGTGGACCCGCGACGGACTGTCCAAACGCGAACGCAGCCAGGTGGAGAATCACCTGGACGAATGCGAGAAATGCCGCGCACTCGCCGCCGAGCTCGCCGACATCAACGGCGGTCTGCGCGCGATCATCGCCCCGATCGTCCTCGGCGGCGCCGCGCTCGGCTACCTCGCCACCATCGGCGCGGCCAAGGCGAGCGCCACCACGGCGGCGGTCACCGGAGCGGCCGCCGCGGGAGCGACCGCGGGCGGAGCCAAGGCCGGTGCGGCGGCGGGTGCCGCTGCGGGCGGGCCCCGGCAGTTCGCCGGTGTTGCCGCGTCCGGGACGGCCATCGCGGCGGCCGTCGTCGTCGCGCTCGTCGCCGGCGGCGGTACGCAGGACATCCCGGCGGCCGCCCAGGTCCCGCCCCCCGCGGCGCAGCCCGCGCCGCCGCAGCCACAACCTCAGCCTCAGCCTGCCCAGCCGCCCGCTCAGCAGCCGCCGCCCGCACCCCCGGCGCCGCCGCCCGCGGCACCCGCCCCGCCCGCGGTGCAACCGCCGCCCCCGGCCGCGCAGCCGCCGGGCCCGCAGCCGCCACCGACCACGCCGCCTTCGCTCCCGAAACCGAACGTGTCCGCGACGACGCCGCCCGAGGGCGTCGTGCTGCAGCCGGGCGGCAAGCCCGCCAACCTGCCCATCACGGTGCGCAACGACGGCGCCGGCCCGTCCGACCCGGTCGTGGCCACGCTGAAGCTGCCGCCGGGGGTGCACGCGGTGCCCGCCGGGGGCGGCGGTGCCCCCGGCGCGAGCGGCTTCGCCATGGCCGCGCCGGAAACGATCAACGTCAACTGCCCCGGCGGCGACGGCACGGTCTCCTGCCGGACCGGGACCGGCCTGCAGCCGGGCCAGTCCGCGGTCCTGATGTTCCTGTTGAAGGCCGACGACACCGCCAAACCCGGCAGCACGGTCGAGGGTTCGGTCACCGCGGGCGCGCAGGTCCATGTCGACCTGCGCGTGAACGTCGCGGTCAAGCCGCCGCCGGACGCGGTGACGCTGGAGGCCGAGAGCGACTGGCTGTCGGAACTCCCGTGGTGGCAGAAGCCGCGCATCTACGTCCGGGTGCACAACACCGGGCAGACGACCAAGCCGGTCACCGTGACCTTCGACCATCCGCTGTCGAGCTGGTGGAGCCTGCGCGGCTTCCCGTGCCGGCCGGCCGCCGGGGGCGCGACCTGCACGACCACCGGCGCGCTCGCCCCTGGCCAGCACGTCAACCTGTGGGTCCAGTTGCGCGGGCGCCCGCCCGCGGGCCAGCCGGTGACCGTCGGCGGCCAACTGGGCACGGCCTCGGCGAAACCGGTCCAGGTGTACTTCGACTGGTGCCCGCCGGGGCAGCTCGCGCCGACGCCGCCGACGTCGTCCACCGGGACCAGCGCCACGACGAGCCCTGGCAAGAGCACGCCGAAGAAGTCGCCGGGCCACAGCGGCGTCCCGCCGGTGACGACGTCCGAAACGCCGCAGCCGAAGCAGTCTTCGGCACCGGCGACCACGAGCGCGCCGCCCCAGCCGGGCACTTCCACCACACCGATCGGCCCGAGCCACCCTGGGAAACATTTCGGCCTGCCGACGGGGTAGCGTCCGCCCGGTGCGGGAGTTGCTGAGCAGGCACCGCGAGCTGATCCGGTTCGCGGTGGTCGGCGGGATGAGCTTCGTGATCACGCTGGCGGTGAACTACGGCCTGAAGTTCACCGTGCTGCGCGCGAATCCGCTGACGGCGCTGATCCTCGCGACGCTGGTGGCGACCATCTTCTCCTACGTAGCCAACCGCGAATGGTCCTTCCGCACCCGCGGCGGCCACGAGCGAACACACGAGGCGGCACTGTTCTTCCTGTTCAGCGGCATCGCGCTGGGCCTGAACTCGGTTCCGCTGGCCGTGTCCCGCTACGTGCTCCAGTTGCAGGTTCCGCACGTGACGTTCGCCGCTCAGGAAATCGCCGACTTCGTCAGCGGGATCGTGCTGGGGACACTGCTGGGCACAGTCTTCCGCTGGTGGGCCTTCAAGAAATGGGTGTTCCCCGCCGAGGATGCCCGGCCCCAGCGGAAGTCCGGGGACGGCCCCGGAGATCCGGACATTCGCGACAGGATGGCCGCCTGAGCCATCGGCCCTGGTCAGCCTCTCCTAAACTGCGGAGGTGACCGTCGTCGAAACCGTGCTCAGCCGCACGCCCGAGCCCCTGCGCTCGGTGCTGATCAAGCACCGGGAACTGCTCAAGTTCGCGATCGTGGGCGGCACGACCTTTCTGGTCGACAACGGCGTCTGGTACCTGCTGAAGCTGAGCGTGCTGGAATCGAAGCCGACGACGGCGAAGGCCATAGCGATCATCGTGGCGACGATCGTGTCGTACATCCTCAACCGCGAATGGTCCTTCCGGACCCGCGGCGGCCGGGAACGCACCCACGAGGCGGCGCTGTTCTTCGTGATCAGCGGGGTCGCCGTGGTGGTGAACCTGATCCCGCTCTACGCGTCGCGGTACGTGTTCCACCTGGAGACGCCGCACGTGTCGAGGCTGGTCCAGGAGATCGCGGACTTCGCGAGCGGATCGATCATCGGCATGCTGCTCGCGATGGTGTTCCGGTTCTGGGGCTTCAAGAAGTGGGTGTTCCCGGACGAACTGGGCCAGCGGCGCCGCGACGGCGACCAGGTCACCCGCCTCCCCCGCTAGCCCTCCGCGCGATAGCAAAGGTCCCCCGCTCCCGCTCCATCCGGGGCTCATGCGCCCCAATGCGGTTTTCTCGGTGCGGGCGGGTCTGGCGGGGGGGGGGGAAGTGCGGTGGCGCCCGTGTCCCGAAAGCTCCGTTGGGGACGATGAACGTCCCGAACGGAGCGTTCGACCACCGCACGCCCCCAATCGCAACGACAACCCCACGAACACCACTCACCCCACCGACCCCGAATGCTGTGAAGGCCTCCTTCACAGCGCTGAGCGCCGGGGCGGGTGCCTTCACTGCATGTCGCGTATGGCGTAATGGCCACGCTCGACGCCGCGAATTG
>NZ_JBHYIQ010000199.1:0-5198 GCF_042739895.1 Amycolatopsis sp. NPDC059021 | reverse complement strand
GGGGGGGGGGGGGGGGCGCCGCCCGGGTGTGTGGCGGACCCGGCGGGGCCCCCCCCCACGGAGCGTCCTGACCTGCGAAAAGAGAGCAAGGGACCTTTACTGCTCTTTGCTGAGCAACGCTAACCAAACAGGAGTAAAGGTCCCTTGCTCCCGTCCGCAGCGTGGCTCATGCGCCCCAATGTGGCGTTCGGTGCGTCCAACGCACCCAATGGCCACATTGAGGTTTTCTCAGTAGGGGTCAGTTGCGTTCGATCCGGGCGACGGCTGTCGCCGGCTTTCGCCCTGATCAGCAGGGTCGTGAATGGTCCATGGGGGACGTTCAACGCCGTCAATGTCCCATCCGCGACACTCCAGTGCCGGACCCCTGTCCCGAACGCGTCGTTCAGGGCGTTCACGGTCCCCCAACGGAGCTTTCGAGACACCGACACCACCGCAAGCCCGTCCCACCAGCCCCACCAGCCACCGACGCCACCCGACCACCTCGAGAAAACACCCCCGGCTTTGCCGGTGGGCGCTTTCCCCGGGGCATGGTGGTGCGGTGAAGGCCTCCTTCACCGCGTTGAGCGCTGTGAAGGACCCCCTCGCGGCATGCGGTGGGCCCGGGGCGCGTGCGGGCGAACGGAGTCGGCGAGCGCAGGCAAGTCCGAGGGACGCCCTGGGTGCATCCACCGCACCCAGGGACGCCCTTGTCACACCCCGGGCCAACGCACCGAAGGCGTCCTACAACACCTCCGGCAACCCACGGCCCCAGAATCCTTGGTGAGAAACCACAGTGGGGCGTTCGAACGCCGGGCCTCAGTACGTCGGCAGGCTCGGGTCGATCTGGCGGGCCCAGGCGAGCACGCCACCACCGAGGTGGGTCGCGCTCTTGAAGCCGGCGGCGTGCAGCGCCGCGAGCGCCTCCGCCGAACGGGCCCCGGACTTGCAGTGCAGCACGATCGGCTTGTCCTGCGGCAGGTCCGCGAGCGCCTCCCCGGAAAGGATCTTGTCCTTCGGGATCAGCGTCGCGCCCTTGATGTTCACGATCTCGTACTCGTGCGGCTCGCGGACGTCGATCAGCGCGAAGTCCTCGCCGCTGTCGAACTTCGCCTTCAGCTCGGCCGGGGTGATGGTGCTGCCCGACGCCGCCTCCGCCGCCTCGTCCGAGACCACGCCGCAGAACGCCTCGTAGTCGATCAGCTCGGTGATCTTCGGGGTCTCCGGATCCTTGCGGATCTTGACCTCGCGATACTTCATCTCCAGCGCGTCGTAGCTGATCAGCCGCCCGAGCAGCGGCTCGCCGATGCCGGTGATGAGCTTGATCGCCTCGGTCACCATGATCGAGCCGATGGACGCGCACAGCACGCCCAGCACGCCGCCCTCGGCGCAGGAGGGGACCATGCCGGGAGGCGGCGGCTCGGGGTAGAGGTCGCGGTAGTTGAGGCCCTTGCCGTTCGGCGCGTCCTCCCAGAACACGCTGACCTGGCCCTCGAACCGGAAGATCGAGCCCCACACGTACGGCTTGCCCAGCAGCACCGCGGCGTCGTTCACCAGGTACCGGGTGGCGAAGTTGTCGGTGCCGTCGACGATGAGGTCGTAGCGGCCGAAGATCTCCAGTGCGTTCGAACTCTCCAGCCGCTCGGTGTGCAGGTGCACCTTGACCAGCGGGTTGATCTCGGCGATCGACTCCTGCGCCGACGCGGCCTTGAGCTTGCCGACGTCGGACTGGCCGTGGATGACCTGACGCTGCAGGTTCGACTCGTCGACGACGTCGAAGTCGATGATGCCGAGCGTGCCGACCCCGGCCGCGGCGAGATACAGCAGCGCCGGGCTGCCCAGGCCGCCCGCGCCGATCACCAGGACCTTCGCGTTCTTGAGCCGCTTCTGGCCGTCCATCCCGACATCCGGGATGATCAGGTGGCGGCTGTAGCGAGCCACCTCTTCCTTGGTGAGCTCGGCAGCCGGCTCCACGAGCGGCGGCAGTGCTGACATCGGGTCCTCCATCTCACGCGGATCGCGTTGTCGCATCCCAGTATCCACAACGCGCGAGGGCAAGCCGGACTTCCCACAGTCCGGATCGTGAGACGGAACGTACCGCTACGGGTTCGGGCTGGGCCAGGCGTTCGGCTTGCAGGTCTTGCCGTCGGCGGGCACCGCGTTGCGGTCGCCGCCGGGGAGGTCGTTGAGCTGCGCGACGTAGTTGTCGGCGACGCCGAGGGTCTGCTGCATCATCACCGGCGCCGGGCCGTCGTTGACCGGGCACGGGACGTGGACGCCGCCCAGCGCGTGCCCGACCTCGTGGTTGATCGCGTACTGCCGGTACCCGGTCATGTCGCCGCCGAAGGCGATCGCGCCGCGGACCCAGCGCGCCAGGTTGATCACCACGCGACGCTGGAAACTCTCGGTGTAGCAGGAGGTTTCGTAGGTGATCGAGTAGCCGCAGACGTCCGGGCGGTGGTTGGTCTCCGGCGTGGTCAACGTCACCCGGAAAGTCGGGTTCGGGAAGCTCGCGTCGACGCGCTGCAGAGCCTTCTTGCCGTCGAAGGTCCAGCTGCGCGGATCGGACAGGATGCCCTGGACGGCGTTGCCGAAGCTGTCGTCACCGGCGTAGCTCGCCGGGTCGATCCCGTCCTCGACCTCGACGGTGTAGGTGTACAGCTTCCCCTGGCCGATCTTCGGCCCCGACCCCGGCACGACGTGGAAGGTGCCCTTGCCCGCCTGCGTGAAGTCGCCGCCCTTGGGCAGTTCGGCGGTCGGGATGTTCAGGTTGACCGGTTTGGCCGGGTTCTCCGGGAGCACGGCGGTGCCGCTCTTCGGCCCGGACCCGGTCCCGCTTTCCGCGGCCGCGCTGGTCCTGCCCTCCTGTGCGATCGGCTCGGCGGGCCCGGTCGCGGTGTTGAACACCACGAGCGCGGTGATCACCACCAGGATCGGCAGCGCGTAGACACGCCAGCCGTAGGTCTTCGCGAACGTGCCGAACTTGCCGCGCTTGACGGGTTTCCTGCGCGGCTCGTCCGGCTCGGATTCGGCCTGCGGCTTCCACGACGCGCGCAGCGGCTCGGCGGACGTACGGCGGCCGCCGGGTCGGTAACGGTCCTCGCCGACCCGCTGTGGCGGGGTGGCCGTCGGCCGGTACTGGCCGGTGCGCGGCGGCACCGGGGAACCCCGGCCCGTACCGTGGGCGGAACGACGCGACGACGCGACGTACTGCGTCCGCTGCTCATCGCCTCGAGCGTCGCTCTTCACCCGGTCCACCGCCCCAGAGTGCCATAACCAAATCGTGATGTGCCGAGCGACCGGCGGAAGACAGTGTGAATGGCCGTCACCCGGATGGGCTACCAGGAACCGGCGTCGACCTGCTCCCACATGCCCAGCACGGCCCGCGCCACTACATTCGGGCGCTCCATCTGCGCGACATGGCCGGTGCGGGGCAGCACCAGTAGCCGAGCGTGCGGGATCGAGCGCGCGGTACGCGGCGCGCGCCGCACGGAGATCACCCGGTCGTGGTTCCCCCAGACGACGAGCGTCGGTGTGGACACCGTCGGCGCCACCGCCCACAGCGACGCGGCACCCACGGCCGACCAGGCCCGGAAGATGCCGAAGGTGCTGCGCGCCAGCGCGGGCGCGGCCCAGGCGAACCCGGCCCGCGCGCCGTGCTCGGCGGCCAGCTCGTCGAGCCTGCTTTCGGGAAACCGGGCCGGATCCGCGAAGCACAGCCGGATGACCTGCGCGGCACGTTCACGAGGGCTCAGCGCGGCCAGCCTGCGCCGCACGGGGGCGCCGACCAGCGGCAGGTAGGCGAGCGCCATCCACGGGTCCGACAGCCGTCGCGGGTCGAGCCGCCGGTCCGGCATGGCCGGCGAGATCAGCGTCAGCGTGCGGACCAGCTCCGGCCGCCTGGCCGCGACGAGCAGCGAGACCGCGCCGCCCATCGAGTTGCCCAGCAGGTGCACGGGCCCGCCGAGTCCCTCCAGGTACCGCACGACGACGTCGGCGTGCGACAGCAGGCTGAAATCGAAGTCCGGCGCGGGTTCGGAGTAACCGAATCCGGGCAGGTCCAGCGCGGTGCCCCCGGCGACAGGGGCGAGCAGCGCGGCCAGATCGGTCCAGTTGGTGGACGACCCGCCGAGGCCGTGCACGTAGACGGCGGGAACGCCGTCCGCACCAGGGGTCCGGCGCACGTGCAGGTCCGTGCCGCCGACGTCCTCCATCGCCCCCGGCCACGGCGACGGCACCGGGTCGAGCGAGGGCAGCGGCCGGGTCGACAGCGGTACGTGGGTGATCGGCGCGCGGGTGCTCGGTGCCTGCCGGGGGCCAGATCGCGGACGGGATACTGACGTGGTCACGAAACCAGGATGCCTGACCCTTGGCGTGTCGTACGTACCGGCGAGTAATCTCAGAAAGACTTCACGCGGTGGCAAACCCGCCCGTCGAAGAGCGTGGACGGGAGGAACCCCATGACGGATATGGCGCGACTGCAGCAACGAGGCGTTCGGCTCCCGCGGACCGAACGGCGTGCTCAGCTGCTGGCGGCCGCGCAGCGCGTCTTCGCCGCGAACGGCTATCACGCCGCGGCGATGGACGAGATCGCCGAGGAGGCCGGGGTCAGCAAACCGGTGCTCTACCAGCACTTCCCCGGCAAGCTCGATCTCTACATCGCGCTGCTGGAGAGCCACGTCGACGAGCTGGTCCGCCGGGTCAAGGACGCGCTGGACTCGACCACCGAGAACCGGCAGCGCGTCCCGGCGACGGTCGGTGCCTTCTTCGACTTCGTCAACGGCGACGCGGGCGCGTTCCGCATGGTGTTCGAATCGGACCTGCGCGGCGAGCCCGCGGTACAGGAGGCGGTGGACAGGGCGACGTCGGCCAGCGTCGACGCGATCACCGAGACCATCACCGCCGACGCCGGGCTCGACGAGGACAAGGCGCGGCTGCTGGCCGTCGGCCTGGTCGGGATGAGCCAGGTCAGCGCCCGGTTCTGGCTCGCGCACCACCAGTCGATGAGCCGCGAGGAAGCGGTTGCCCTGACCGCGAACCTCGCCTGGCGCGGCATCGGCGGCGGCTTCCCGCTCAAGGACAGCTGAAGGGGACTTTCCTCTCGTCAGACGCGCTGAAGGGGACTTTCGAAGCGGCGGGAGGGGGGGTCGGTAGCTCGGCGCGAGCGCTGCGGGGGGGGGGGGGTGGGTGGTTGGGCGGGGCGGGGGGGGGGCGCGCGGGCG
>NZ_JBHYIQ010000198.1:0-5905 GCF_042739895.1 Amycolatopsis sp. NPDC059021 | reverse complement strand
CTCCGTTCGGGACGCTGATCGTCTCCACCGGAGCGTTCGCGACAAAAGCGGCCCCACACCCCAAAGTGTCCTTTGTGGATTCTTAGTCCGTCATTGGCCGGGATAGGGACCGACCTGATAGACGAGCAGGGCGATCTGGACGCGGTTCTCGGCGGCGGTCTTGGCGAAGATGCGGGAGACGTGGGACTTGACCGTGGCTTCGCTCATGTGCAGATCGGCCGCGATCGCCGCGTTCGAGCTGCCCGCGGCGACGGCCTCCGCCACCTCACGTTCCCGCTCGGTCAACCGCGCGAGCCTGTCGCGTGCGTCGGCGGTCGCGGCGGAATCGGACTGTCCGATGGTGGCGACGAGTCGCTGGGTAATCGCCGCGGAGAACACGGAGTCGCCCGCGGCGGCGACGTGCACGCCCCGGATGATCTCTTCGGGGGCGGTGTCCTTGAGCAGGTAACCGTTGGCGCCGGCCCGCAGCGCCTCCACGACGTAGGTGTCGAGCTGGAAGGTGGTGAGGACGAGCACCGGGTTCGAGTAGCCGCTCGCCCGCAGCTCACGGGTGGCCGCGATCCCGTCCAGTACCGGCATCTGCAGGTCCATGAGGACGACGTCGGGCGCCATCTCACGCACCATCGCCACCGCCTGACGGCCATTGGTGGCCTCGGCGACGACGCGCAGGGCGGGGTCGGCGGACAGCACCATGCGGAGCCCGGTCCGCACCATGGCGTCGTCGTCGACGAGCAGCACCTGTGTCACGTCCACGGCAGTTCCGCGTTCAGCACAAACTCTCCTGCGTCGGTTCGACCATGGCTCAGGCTCCCACCCGCGAGGACGGCCCGTTCCCGCAGGCCGAGGAGCCCCCGACGTGACCCTGGCACGTCCAGCGCGTCGGCCACCACCCGGTTGCCGACGCGCACCCGCACCATATCGTCGGTGCGGTTCACCAGCACCGTGACGTCGGCTCCCGTGGCGTGCTTGCGGGCGTTGGTCAGTCCTTCCTGCACGATCCGGTAAGCCGCCCGGCCGATGCCGGGCGGCGCGTCGCGCAGATCCCCGTGCACCGTCAGCGTGATCCGTTGCCCTGCCGCGCGGGCTTCGCCGACGAGGTCGTCGAGCCGGTCGAGTCCCGGCTGTTCGAGTGACGCGGCCTCGTCGGCGCGCAGCACGCCGAGTGCGGTGCGCAGCTCCTCCAGCGCCTGCACCGCCGCCGACCGGATGAGGTCGCCCGCGGAACGGACCTCGTCCTGGGACAGACCGTTGGCCACGGTCAGTCCACCGGCGTGCAGGGTGACCAGGGAGATGCGGTGCGCGACCGCGTCGTGCATTTCCCGGGCGATCCGCGCCCGTTCGGCATACCTGGCCTCGGCCGCACGCAGCTCCTGCTCCTGTTCGGCGCGTTCGGCCCGTTCGCGGTAGAAGTCGACGAGCTTGTGCTGCGCCTGCTGCAGGGCTCCCCATGCGCTGAACGCCGCCGCCATCGCCGCGTTGACCACGATGGTCAGGCTCAGGGAGTTGTTGCCCGAATACACCAGCCAGAACACACAGCCGGAGACGACGTTCATGACGGCGACGGCGAGCGCGACCCACAGCCTCCGACGGCGCGCCACCGCGTAGAGCGCGAGCATGTTGGCGAATCCGGCCGAGGCGACGACCGAGGCGACAGCGGCCAGGGTCACGGCCACGACGACGGGTGCCCGGTTACGCAGGACCAGCGCGAGGCTGGCGAGTGCGCCCACCGCGACGTCCAGCACGCGCGCCACACCGCCGGGCCCGGACTCCAGCACTCCGTAGAGCAGCGCCAGTCCGCCGGCGAACGAGAGCAGCACCAAGGTCGCCGTGCGCCCTGCCGCCAACCAGTCCGGCCCGTGGCGGGTGGCCCCCGCGTTCTGGATCACCTGACCGAGACTAGCCAGTGCCGTCGTCCGGGCATCCGTCGCTGGATGGGCGGCGGCTACGACTTTCGTCGATCGGACGGCCACCCGGCGCCGATGCCGCCGACGTCTTCGACGACCAGTGTTGCCGCCATGAGCTACGACAACGACGCGTCCCGCGGCGGGACCGCCCCGCACCCCTTCCGCGCGCTGGTCACCGACATCGTCCGGCCGGTCCGGCACGACCTCGACCCGGCGCGCAGGCGGCTGCTCGTCGCCCGGCAGGTCGTGGTCCTCGCCGGCACGGCGATGACCCTGGTCCAGGTGATCGTCTGGCTGATGATCGCCATTCTCGGCGGAGGACTGCGCGAACCGTGGTGGCTGTGGACCGCGATCCCGGTGGCGCTCGCCACCGGCGTGCTCACCGGCATCGACCGGTGCCTGCCGGATCGGGGCGAATGACCGTGCCCACGATGACGTCCGTCGATTGCCCGGTCCGGCTGGACTCGGTGCGCAAGACCTACGGCTCCGGCGAGGGCGCGGTGGAAGCGCTTTCCGGGGTCTCCGCGAATTTCCTCCCCGGCACCTTCACCGCGGTGATGGGCCCGTCGGGATCCGGGAAGAGCACGCTGTTGCACTGCGCGGCCGGGCTCGACAAGCCGAGCGCGGGCCGCGTCACCCTGGTGGGAACCGACCTGACGGGCAAGAGCGAGACCGAGCTGACCGAGCTTCGCCGTCAGCACGTCGCGTTCGTCTTCCAGTCCTTCAACCTGATGCCCGCGCTGAACGTCGAGCAGAACGTCACCCTGCCGACGCTGCTGGCCGGCCGCGAGCCGGACCGGGCGTGGGTGGACCAGGTGATCGCACGGGTCGGGCTGGCGCAGCGCGTCGGCCATCGCCCCGGTGAGCTTTCCGGCGGCCAGCAGCAGCGCGTGGCGATCGCCCGTGCGCTGGCGGCCCGCGCGGCGGTGGTGTTCGCCGACGAGCCGACCGGCGCGCTGGACACGAACACCGCGCTCGAGGTGCTGAACCTGATGCGCGAGCTGGTGAGCGCGGGCCAGACCATCGTGATGGTCACGCACGACCCCGTGGCGGCGTCGTTCGCGGACGACGTGCTGTTCCTGGTGGACGGCCGAATCGTCACGCGGATGGCGACGCCGGACGTCGAAGCCGTCGCGGCCACCCTCGCGCAGCTCGGTGCCCAGGCCAAACGGGGACAGCGGTGAGCCCGCGGCGGGTGGTGTTCGGCCTGGCCCTGGCGAGCCTGCGGTACCGCGTGGCCGCGTCGCTCGCGTCGTTCGTCGCGATCCTGATCGGCTGCGGCCTGCTGATCGCGTGCGCCGGGCTGTTCGAGACCGCGTTCGTGCTGCGGGCGCAGCCGCAGCGGCTCGCGGCGGCCCCGGTCGTGGTCGGCGGTTCGCCGGCCTTCAAGCTGCCGGACGAGGAGTCGCAGGTGGTCCCGTACGTCGAACGGGCCGGGCTGCCCGTGGACAAGATCGCCAGGATCGCCGCGGTGCCGGGCGTGGAACGCGTGGTCGCGGACGTGTCGTTCCCGGCAACGCTGCTGCGCGACGGGACGCCCCAGGTCTCCGGCCCGTCCGTCCTTTCCGGACACAGCTGGGACTCCGCCGTGCTCGGCGGCTACGTCCTGCGCCAGGGCGGCCAAGCGCCCGCCGCGGACCAGGTCGTGGTCGGCTCGGCCACCGCGGACGCGAACGGGATCAGCACGGGCGCGACCGTCGACGTCGTGGTGAACGGGCAGAAGCGGTCCTTCGTCGTCACGGGGATCGCCGAGCATGTGCGGCAAACCGCGTTCTTCTTCTCCCCGGCCGACACCCAGCGATTTTCCCCGCATCCGGGCCGCGTCGACCTGGTCGGCGTGTTCCCCTCCGAAGGCGTGGACGCCGGTGATCTCGCCGCGCGCGTCTCCACGCTGATACCTGACGTCAGCGTGCTGACCGGCGACGACCGAGGCGCGGCTGAGTTCCTCGGCGTGGCCAACAGCCGGCTGCCCCTGATCCTCCTGGCCGCGGTGTTCGGCGGGATGGTGCTGGTGGTCATGGCACTGGTCGTCTCCGCGACGATCAGCCTCACCGTCCGGCAGCGGCGGCAGGAGATCGCGTTGCTGCGGGCCACCGGCGCGACGCCGAAGCAGGTACACCGGATGGTGCTCGCCGAGACCATGGTCGTCGGCGCGATCGCCGCGCTGGGCGGCGTAGTCCTCGGCAGCCTGCTCGGCAACCGGATCTTCGACACCAGCGTGTCGCTCGGGATCGTGCCGGACGAGTTGCTCTTCCAGCAGGACGTCATCGCGTTCGCCGCGGGCGTCCTCGCCACGCTCGCGATCGTCTACGCCGCCGCGTGGTTCGCCGCACTGGCCGCGGCGCGGGCCCGGCCGATCCAGGCGCTGGCCGAGGCCGCGATCCCGAGCGCGAAGGTGCACCCGGTGCGCCGCACCGGTGCGGTGATCTGTGCCGCGGCGACCGTGCTGCTCGCGGGCACCACGGTGTTCATGCCCGCCGACACGGCGGCGGCGATCGGCGGCCCGGCGGTGCTCACCGGCGCCATCGCGGTGGCGTTGATCGGACCGGAGATCATGACGTTCGTTGCCGATCGTTTCGGCCCGTTCATCCGGCGGGTCGCGGGCCGCGACGCCACGCTCGCGGTGATCAACTCGCGCGCCCGCGCGGTGGCGTTCGCCGCCGTGCTCACGCCGATCACACTCGCCAGCGCGGTCGCGCTCGGCAACGTCTACTCCGAGACCACGGCTCAGAAGGCTCAAGTGGCGGCGTACACCAGCCAGCTGAAGGCAGACGCGGTGGTCAGCACGGACACCGGCGGGATCTCGCCCGACGCGCTCGCGCGGATCCGCAGCACCCCGGGCGTCGGCACGGCGTCGCCGCTGGTCACCAGCTCCGGCTGGATCGAGCAGCCCTACGACGGCAACGGCAGCGACCCACTGCGCCTGCTCGGCGTCTCCGCCGAGGACCAGGGCGGCACGGTGCTGGCCACCGACGTGACACGGGGTTCGCTGAAGGACTTGACCGGCGACACCGTCGCGCTGCCGCAGGACGTCGCGGACCGTCTGACGCTCAAGGTCGGTGACAAGATCACCCTGCGGCTCGGCGACGGGGCGCGGGCCCAAGTGACCGTCGTCGCGCTGCTCGACAGCCCGTCGAGCTACGCGAGCATGGTGTTGCCGGCCGAGCTTCTCACGCCGCACACCACCAGCGGACTGCCCGCGCAGGTGCTGGTGAAGGCAGCGGGCTCGAACGACGTCGTATCCGCGCTGACCGGCCGCCTGACGGACTGGCCTGGCCTGAGTGTCGGCGACGCTTCGGCGCTGGCGAACAACTTCCAGGCCCGCGCGGACGTGGAAGCGATGATCAACTACCTGCTGGCCGTGCTCGCCATCGCCTACGCGGCGATCGCGGCGGTGAACACCCTCGCGGTGGCCGTGCTGGGCCGCCGCCGGGAGTTCGGCGCGCAGCGCCTGGCGGGCGCGGACCGCGGTCAGATCCGGCGGATGCTGTTCGTCGAGGGCGGCATCGTCGCGGTGGCCGGGCTGGTACTGGGCACCATCATCTCGCTGTTCACCGTGCTGCCCATGGCCGTGACGACCGGGCAGATCGTTCCGTCCGGGCCGATCTGGGTGTTCCCCGGCGTGGTGGTCGCGGTCTTCCTGATCGTGTGGCCGGTCACCGCGCTCTCCGCGCGCCTGGCGATGCGCCGCGGCCCGATCGAAGCGGTCACACTTCCCGGACAGTGAGCTTCCCGGGCGGAGGACGTTCGGCGGGCGCGTGGCGACATCGCCCGTCGCGAACGGACCGTTCGCGACGATCAACGCCGCGAACGCTCCGTTCACGACACCGACACCCCGCGCCAGGACACCCCACCCACGCCGCGAACGCTCCGTTCAGGACGCTCAACGTCGCGAACGCGTCGTTCGCGGCACCGGCGTGCCGTGGCTGGGACCCCACTCTTGTCGCGAACGCTACAGTTGTTGGGGGTGGACGCGGAAAAAAACACGTGGGGGGGAGGCC
>NZ_JBHYIQ010000197.1:0-6116 GCF_042739895.1 Amycolatopsis sp. NPDC059021 | reverse complement strand
GGGGGGGCGCGGGGGCGCGCGCGCGCGCGCGCGCGCGGGCGGGGGCGCCGGCGCGGGTGGGGGGGCCGGCGGGGCCGGCGCTGGGGCCGGGGGGGGGGGGGGCGGCGGCCGCGGTGTAGGCAGGGGCCACCTCGGCAGTGGCTCGTTTGGCCGCGTCCGCGGCACGACTCGCCGCAGCGGAGGCTTCGGCCGCCCGGTCCTGCGCGGCCTTGGCCTGATCGGCACCGATGATCTTCGCCTGTTCGGCGACCTGCTTCGTGAGTTCCGCGGCGAGGTCGTTGCCGGTTGCCGAAGCCTCCGCGGCGATTCCGGCGGGGTCGGCGATCCCGGCCGCCGATGCTCCGGCCGCCTGTGCCGCCCGCACCGCGATTCCCGCCTGGACGGCCGCGGCGACCGCCTCGGCCAGCGCTGCATCGGCCTCGGCTTTGGTGCGGTCGGCGGCGCCCAGGGCCTGAGCGGCCTCGCTCGCGGCCTGTGCGGCCAACCGGTGGGCAGCACCGGCGCGTTCGGCGGCGAGGGCCTCTTCGGCGGTCGCGGTCGCGGCGGCGGCGTTGGCCGTGACCGCGAACGCGTGCGTCGCCGCGGCCTCGGTCTCGGCCTTGTTCGCGGCGGCGTTCGCCCGCGCCGCGGCGGCGGACGCTTCGATGGCCGCCGACCGCGCCCGTACCGCGGCACCTGTCGCGGCGTCGGCCGCGGACCGGGCCTGCCCGGCTGCCGCTGTCGCGGTAGTGGCTTCGGAACGCGCCGCGGTGGCCGCGGCGCGGGCGTTGTTTGCCGCCTCACCGGACGCAGCATTCGCGGCGATCGCCTCCAGGGCTTGGGCACGAGCAAGCTTGGCGTTCTGCGCCCGTTCCGCCTCGATCGCTCGCCCGCTCGCCTCGACGGCGTTCTTCTCCTCCCGCGCCGCGGTCTGTTCGGCCGCGATGGCGGCTTGGCCCAGCCGGGTGGCGTTGCCCCGGGCGCCGGCCGCGATGGCGGCCTGCGCCTGTGCCCGGGCGCGGGCTGCGGCGGCGTTGCGGGCTTCCTGTTCCGCGCGAGCCCGGGCGGCGGCGGCGTTGCGTTGTTCCTTCTCGGCGACGAGGCGGGCGTCGCGGGTGCGTTTCGCGGCGGCCCACGCCTGTTGTTCGGCGCGTTCGGCGTCGGTCCTGGCCTGCTTGGTGCGGGTTGCCGCGTCGGCGGCGGCTTTGGCTTGCTGGCGGGCCGCTTCGGCGATCGCAGCCGCGGATTTGGCGTGGTCTTCGGCGGCTTGGCGCCACTGCGCGGCGTTATCGGCGTGGACCTGGGCGTTCGCGTCCGCGTCGAGGGCCTTGCTGGCCGCTTCGGTGGCCTCCGCGGCGTGGAACGCGGTCTCGGCCGCCTTCACCGCAGACTGGGCCGCGGCGGCCATGGACTGGGTGACCTTGCCCCATTCGATGCCATGAGTCAGACCGGTCTCGGCCAGCTGACGGGTCGCGGTCTCCGACATCGCCGCCGCAGTGGTGACTTCCCGCGCCGCGGCGAGAGTGTTGTCCCATTCCCGTTTGGCGTCTCTGGTCTGCTGGGCCAGCTCCGGTGCCCTGCCACGCTGCCCGGAGGCGCGGCCGGGCTTGTCGACCTCGAAGATCTGCCCGGCCTTCTTCGCGGCCTGATTCGCGGCACGCATGGCGTAGGAGGCGTCGGTGAGGAACCGCACCCCCTGCACACTCGCCTTGAGGATCTCGGTACGCGCGTTCGCGGCCCGCGTGGACCGCTCGGCCAGATCCTTGAGTTCGGCCAGCGCCTTGTTCCGCGCGGCCATCGCCGCTTCGATCGCCGCGCGGGCGTCGGCGTCCCGCTGGTTGGCGACGGCGTAGCCGTGGTTGTAGAACTCGGCGATGACCACCGGGTCGTGGGTGTCCAGCGCGGCCTGACCAGCGGCCTTCACCTCCGGACCGCCGGCGGCGACCATCGACACCACACGCGCTTCGATCACCGCGGCGCGCTTCACCGCGTCGTCGGCGATCTGCTTGTCCTCGTCATCGGCCAGGCGCTTGCCGAACGCGACGAAGTCGGCGATCCGCGCGTCGTCACCACCGGCCAGCAGTTCGACAGCACGAGCCCGCGCCGTCGGGCCCGCGGTGCGTGCCCATTCGGCCACCTGGGCGCGGTTCTCGGCGGCGACGCGCTTCTTCCGCTCGGCAGCGGCCTTCTTCGCCAGCGCGTCACCGACGTCGAGGTATTCCTTGATCTTCACCGGATCGTTGGTCGCCAACGCGGCCTTCGCCGCCTCGCGAACCTCGACCTCACTCGTGAAATCGACGATGTCCTGGACCAGTTGGCGGTTGAACGCGGCTTCCTCATCACTGATCGGCGACGCCGGAGCCTGCGCCGGCCCGGTCGCCGGTGGTGGCTGCGGTGCCTCGACCGCGTGCGCGGGAGCCGCCAGTCCCAGGAAGACAGCGAACGCGAGCAGGACGATCATCGTGTGGGAGATCACGCGGCCGTGTCTCAGGGCGGCGCGGAAAGCGTACGTGGGCATGGGGAAACGCACTCCAACGTGGTCAGGCAGATGTCTCTTGTGGACGAAAGGTCAGTGGGAAGCCGCGACGCGGGACTCACCGGCGCGGGCGGTGTCGACGAGCGTCCGCCACTGTGCTGCCTGCGCTTGCGCCCATGACTGTTCCTCGGCCCACGTGGCGCGGCTGTCGTCGGCGTGCCGGGCGATGGTCGTCCAGTCCTGCGCGGTGCTCGCGGTCTTCGCGAACTCGGCCACCGCGCTCCATGACTTCGCCTGTTCGGCCGCTCGCTGCCGCTCGGCCTCCCAGCCCTGCTCAGCCGTTGCGGCGTGATCGGCAACCGTGCGCCAGGCTTGGGTGGCGGCCGCTCGCGCCTTGTCGACCACAGCCGCCTCGGCCCGCGCCAACGCCGCCTCGGCCTCCTCGGCGAAACTGACGAGTTGGCTCAGCCGTGCCTGCCAGAGCAGTTCCGCATCGGCCATCCGAACCCGGTAGGCCTGCACATCGCAGCGCGCCGCGCTGGCCCATTCGTAGCCGAAGAACTCCACCAGACCCGCATCGCCGGTACTCACCGCCCGTGCCGCGGCGGCCCGCACCCAGGGGCCCGGGGCGTTCGCCGCGAGCCCGGCAACATAGTCACGATCGGCCTGCGCCTGGCGGGCGACCTCACGATCTTTCCGGCCATCGGACTTCTCGTCCTGCGCCCTGGCCTCATCCCAGCCTGTACGCACGAACTCGTCCTGCTCGTCCAGGGTCCCATGCGAAGCCCGGGTGGCCGCAGCGTGCACGGCGGGCGAGGTGAGCGCGGAGGTGGTCGACAACACCCGGCGGATGATCTCCTCGTTGCGGGCAGCGTTTCGCGCCGCACGCGCCTTCGCTGTCTCATAGCCCCCGCCTGGTGCGAGGAATCGCGTGATCGCGGCGTCGACGTCCTTGCTCAGCAACGTGTTCCACGCGGCGAGCCGCACTTCGGATCGGGCGTCCTTCTCGGTGAGCCGCCGAACCATGGCCTGCCTCCAGTCGACCTGACCGGCAGCCGTACCCGCCGACGCAGAAGCCGCGACGGCGATCGGTGCGACAGTCACCAACTCGACACTCGCAGCGGCGAGTAACGCGACAGCGATCAACGATCGCTTTTTCATAACAATTCCCCTCAACTGGTAGACCGAGAGAGCGACACTCCGAATGGTCCAGCCCCTGCGTCGCCTAAATACTGAGCTGCGCGACGACACTTCGCATCAAACAACACCGAAAGGTCGTCACGCAAGCACGCACCACTTTCGTCGGTGACCCGCACCACAAAACACAGGATCGGTCATTGCGGACGTAACGCCGGGCGGCGCGCAATCGATGCGCAGGCGGGTGGGATGGTTTCACCACGTTTCGAGGGGATGCATGCATGCGTATTAGAAGCGCGCGGGAAATAGCCATTTTAGGTGTCGGTCGTCACGTCGCCACGGGTTCGCTGGCGCTGGCGATATTCGCCACGGCACTCGGCGCTCCGACCGCTGTGGCCGCGCCCGCACCGACCCCGGCGGCAGCCTCGGCGCAGACGCTGCTCGAGGAGTCGACGACCGACGAGAAGTTCAAGGCCGCCGCGGTCCTGGGCATCAGCGCCCGGGAGGACATGCTGGTCCTCAACGACAAGAACTTCGTCCTCGCCTTGTGGCGCAAGGCCAAGGAAGGCAGCGAGGTCAAGAACGCGGCGCTGCTGGCTTTCACCAGCTCCGACGAGTACGCGTGCACCCGGTTCATCAAGACCGGTATCTACACCGCGAAGCAGATCGACGACAACAAGGAGATCGCCGACTACCTCGCCAAGGAGAAAGCCCGCGCCGCCAAGCGCAACGCCGTCGCCCAGGTTCCCGGCATGGAAGCCACCGACGAGGTCATCAACCTGTCCGACAAGGAATTCGTCTTCCGAGTCTGGCAGAAAGCCAAAGACGGATCCGCGGTGAAGAACGCCGCCGCCGACGCACTGCGCCCGGAGAGCACACCCGAGGATCAACAGAAGTTCATCAACAAAGGAATTTACGACGCGCGCGAGATCGACCGGCAGAAAGAGATCGCGGACGCGAAAGAAGCCGAGCGAAAAGCCAAAGAACTGAAAGAGGCCCAGGAGGCCAAGGCACTCGCCGTGTCCGCGGCGCTGGGGATCGTGGCCGACGAGGCCATGAAGAACCTGCCCGACCGCGACTTCGTGGACATGATCTGGACCAAGACCACCGGCGCCGAGGTCAAGATCGCCGCACGCGCAGCGCTGGACGCCGGCACCCCGGCCGCCTTGAAGGAGTTCATCGCAACCGGCGTGCACGCAGCCCACCAGCGCGACATCGAAGCCCGCGATGCCAAGGACGCCGAGCTGAAGACACGTCAAGTCAAGGAGATCCTCGACGCCGCCGAACGCGACGGATTCCAGCCCCACCTGGTCGCCGCAGCCAGGACGGCGCTGAAGACCCCGACACTGGCCGTGCTCACTGCGTTCCTGAACAAGGGGCAGCACGACGCCGCCAAGCTCGACCTCGCCAAACCCGCCGAAGGCCTGGTCATCGAGCTCAAGGGACTGCAGTCCGGCCGGTGCCTGCAGGTCGCGGGACTGTGGGGCCAAGGCGCGGAGAACAACGGCGCCGGCACCGAACTCTGGGACTGCGTCAACGGCAACAAACAGCGCTGGGTCCTGCGAGCCAAGGGCAACGACCGCTACGCGCTCCAGAACGTCAACTCGCTCAAATGCCTCGGCGTCGCCGGCGGGGGCGTGAACAACAACGACGCCCTCGTCCAGAACGACTGCGCTGGCACGGCTCCCGAGCAGCTGTGGGAGTTCGTCCCGGTCGGCGATGACGGCATGATGGAGCTGCGCAACGTCAAGAGCGGCAAGGCCGCCACCGCCGCGAACGGCGGCACCGACAACGCCACCCTGGTCGTCCAGTACACCAACACCCACGCCAGCAACCAGGCCTGGCGCCTGATCGACGTCAACCACACCGGCCAGACCATCGCCATGCAGCCCGGCGTCATCGAACTCAAGGGCGTCCAGTCCCAGCGATGCCTGCAGGTCGCCGGCGGCACCGAAGACGCGCTCACCGACGGCCGCGGCACCGAACTATGGGACTGCGTCAGCGGCGGTAAACAGCGCTGGGAACTCCTCGACCTCGGCAGCCACAAGTACGCGCTGCGCAACGTCAACTCCCGCAAGTGCCTCGACGTCACCGGCCTCCAGGCCCGCAACGGCGTCGCGCTGACGCAGTACGCCTGCCATCTCGACGTCAACCAGCAATGGACGTTCGTCACCGGCAAGAACGGCGCTGTGAAACTTCAGAGCGTCTTCAGCGGCGGCGTCGCCTCCGTCCTCGACTCCGGAACCCACAACGGCGCACTGATCCAGCAGTTCGCCGACAGCAACGGCGACGAGCAGCAATGGCTCGTCACCACCCTGCCCACGCAAGCCTGACACCTCGATACTCATCCGACGGTGGGCGTGCCCGGCCCCGGGCACGCCCACCATCCGTCTCCGCCCTGCCACAGGGCCGCGGGGCTGTGTGTGTGTCGGGGAGTGTTCCAAGATCGGTGTTTCCGGCCCGACACGCCGGGCTGAGGTCCGGCGGGATGGGCACTGTGAGTGATGACATCGGACCTTGTGAG
>NZ_JBHYIQ010000196.1:0-6183 GCF_042739895.1 Amycolatopsis sp. NPDC059021 | reverse complement strand
TCGCCCACTCCCACACCCACGCCGCGTCAAACCCCCCATTCAGCTCGTCTAACGCGGGGAAAGTCCCCTTCAGCTCAGGACGGAGAATCAGCGCCGCATGAACGGCGGGACGTCGACCTCGTCGTCGGACGGGTCGTCGTGCACCGGGGCGGCGCGGGGCGGCAGGCTGCCCTGGCCCGGGCTCGAACCCAGCGGCGAGTAACCCCGCGAGCCGCCGCCCGGCTGCGGGAGGCCGCCGGAGGCCGAACCGTGCGTGGAGCCGTGGCCCGCGGAACCGTTGCCCGCGGGCGGGATCGGCGAGTGGGTGCGGGTCGGGGGCACCGGGTAGCCGCTGGACCCGTTGGACGAGGACGGGACCGGGGTCGCGCCCGAGGGCGACGGCGTGCCGCCGGGCGGCGTGGACCCGCCGCCGACCTGCCCGGCCGAGGCCGAGGCGGTCGCACCACCCTGCCGCGAACCGAACGTCGAGGGGTCGAGCTTCTTGTGGGTCGGCGCGCCGGCGTCGAACCCGGCGGCGATCACGGTGACGCGGACCTCGTCGCCGAGCGAGTCGTCGATGATCGTCCCGAAGATGATGTTCGCGTCGGGGTGCGCGGACTCCTGCACCAGCGACGCGGCCTCGTTGATCTCGAACAGCCCCAGGTCCGAGCCGCCCGCGATGGACAGCAGCGCGCCGTGGGCGCCGTCCATCGAGGCCTCCAGCAGCGGCGAGTTGATCGCCTTCTCCGCGGCCTGTATCGCCCGGCCCTCCCCGCGCGCGGAGCCGATGCCCATGAGCGCGGAGCCCGCGCCGGACATGACGCTCTTGACGTCGGCGAAGTCCAGGTTGATCAGACCGGGCGTGGTGATCAGGTCGGTGATGCCCTGGACACCGGACAGCAGCACCTCGTCGGCCGAGCGGAACGCGTCCATCAGGGACACGCCGATGTCGCCGAGCTGCAGCAGCCGGTCGTTCGGGATGACGATCAGCGTGTCGCACTCGTTGCGCAGCGCCTGGATGCCCTCCTCGGCCTGCTTGCCGCGGCGCTTGCCCTCGAAGGTGAACGGCCGGGTCACGACGCCGATCGTCAGCGCGCCGAGCTTGCGCGCGATCTGCGCCACCACGGGCGCGCCACCGGTACCGGTGCCACCACCCTCACCGGCGGTCACGAACACCATGTCGGCGCCCTTGATGACCTCTTCGATCTCTTCGCGGTGGTCCTCGGCGGCCTTCTGGCCGACCTCGGGGGCGGCGCCGGCGCCGAGGCCACGGGTGAGTTCACGGCCGATGTCCAGCTTGACGTCGGCGTCGGACATGAGCAGTGCCTGCGCGTCGGTGTTCACCGCGATGAACTCGACACCCTTGAGGCCGACCTCGATCATGCGGTTCACGGCGTTCACGCCGCCGCCGCCGATACCGACGACCTTGATCACCGCAAGGTAGTTGTGCGGGGGCGTCATCGGGTCCGCCTTCCTGATCGTTGTGCCCGTGCTGCCCGTCGGCCCGGCCAGAACCCTCAACCTCAACTCAAGAATGAGAGTTATGTCAACTGCCGACGTTGAGCAGGACGGTAGGCACCACGCAGGCCGGAATCCAGTAGCCACGCCGTGCGGAGCAAAGGTGTTTTCCCACAACGCGTTCCCCGGCGCAAGAGCACGAGGCCCGCGGGACCCACAAGATCACCCCGGCATGGGCATCACGAGCACGACGTCCGCCGACGGCGCACCGGTCGCCGAACCACCCGCGCGCTCGATGCTCAACGCGACTTTTTCGGCGCCACGCAGGCCGTTCGCCACGATCATCGAGCCGGCCGGGCCGTCGTTGAGCAGCCCGGCCGGGCGCGGCGCGCCCGCGGGCGGCATCAGCCAGGCCTGGTAGACGCGCCCCGGCGGTCGCGGCGGCAGCCCGGTGTCCATGAACACCAGCTGATCCATCGACCGCGACGCGACCACTGTCCCGCCACCGCCGATCGACGCCGACCCGTGCCCGGTCTTCGCGTCCGGCGCGGCGAGGATCCGCGAGACCGGGGCGTACGCGGCCTTGGTCCGGTCCAGTTCCTGGCGCGCGGCGACGAGATCGTGGTTCTGCGTGTAGGCCACGGCCCCGCCGACCCCGGCGAGCGCGAAGCCGATCACCGCCGCCGCGACACCCCAGCGGGACGCCTTGCCGGTGCGGCGCGGCAGCGGCTCGTCGGCGGGATCACGACGTCCGGACGGCGACAGCTGGCGGGTGGCGTGCATCGTCGCCAGGACGCGCTGCTTGAGCGCGGGCGGCGGGGGCTCGGCCATCGCCATCCCCAGCCGCGCGGCGGTGGCCCGCAGTTCGCGGACCTCCAGCGCGCAGGATTCGCACTGTTCCAGATGCCGCCGGAATTCCGCACGCTCCACATCGGACACCGCGTCGAGCGCGAACGCGCCGGCGAGGGTGTGCATCTCGGGACTGGTCACGACCCCACCCCCAGGCAGTCGCGCAGCCGGATGAGCCCGTCGCGCAGCCGGGTCTTGATCGTGCCCTGCGGGGTGGCCAGCACCTCGGCGACCTCTCGATACGTGTAGCCCTGGTAGTACGCCAGCAGGACCGACTCCCGCTGCAGTTCGGTCAGGTGATCCAGGCAGCGGCGGACCTGCGAGCGTTCCAGCCGCGCCGTCACCGATTCGGCGACCTCGTCGAACGGTCTGCCCCGCGCCGCTTCGAACGTCGCCTTCTGTTCCCGGTCGGTGCTCGCGCGTGCCGAGCGGACACGGTCGACGGCGCGGCGGTGCGCCAGCGTCATCGCCCAGTTCAGCGCGCTCCCCTTGGCCGGGGAGTACCGCGTCGCCGTGCGCCACAGCTCGACGAGTACCTCCTGCGCGACCTCCTCGGACTGCGCGACGTCGCGCACGATGCGCCGCACCAGCCCGAAAATCGGCCCGGCCAGGACGTCGTAGAGCTGCTCGAAGGCTCGCTCGTCCCCCTTCGCCACCCGCACCATGAGGTCCTCGGCCGTGAACCCGGACGGGCCGACAGCCGACAGCCGGCGGGGACGCGCGGTCTCATCCATCGAGCTGACCTCCGGCGTTCCGCGGGGTACCGGCCATGATCCGCGCCCCGATGCCGTGGCCGCGGGCGGGCACGGCCGGGCGGCGCGGCAGCGACTGCCGGGCCAGCACGGTGCGGACCAGCCATCTCCGCGTCGCGGGGCGGCGAATCCCTCGCAGCGTAGCGACAAACGGCGTCCGGTCGTCCTGCTCGCACGCGACGGTCACCGCGAGCAGCGATTCCGGATTCGGCAGATGCATCCGGTATTCGCCGTCCATCGCCGGGAACGGTGACACGGCGAACCGCTCGCCCGCGCCGGGGCGCAGCAGATAGGCGTGCCGGTCGCGCCGGGTGCCGTGTACCTCGGCGACGACGCAGACGAGTGCGCCGTCCGGGCCGTGACACCAGAACACGGTGATCGGGCCGGCCGCGTGGCCGGGCGAGCGCGCCCCGGCGAGCATCAGCACCCGGCCGCCGCGCAGGTCGATCCCCCGGCCCGCGAGCCAGGCGTCGAGTTTCGCGCGGATGCTCGCGTCGCCGCCGGGCGCGAAATGGTCCCGGCCGTCGAAACGCACGAAAGGCCGCAGCCACCAGGGCAGCCGCGGCGGGGCGTCGAGGTCGATGAGCCACAGGTAGCTCCGGTGGGCGGACGCGCGCGGCGGCCCCGCCCGCCACACGTGGGCGACCGTGGCGTCGTACAGCGCGGTGATCGTGGGCACGCAAGGGCTTCGGCACCGCCGGGTGCCCGGATTGGCCCGTTCCCGGCGGCTACTCGCCGGTGCTGCCGTCGATCAGCTCGCGCAGCAGGTCGAGGTGCCCGGCGTGCCTGCCGGTCTCCTCGATCATGTGCGCCACGACCCAGCGGACGGTGAGCCGGTTGCCGTCGCGGAACGGGAATTCGTCGGAGAAACCGAGCCGGGCGACGACTTCGCGGCTGTTCCGGCATTCCGCCTCGTAGGCCGCGACGAGTTCGGTGACCGGGACGTCCGGGTCCAGCCGGAAGTCCGCGTCGCGGTCCTCGGCGAGGATCTCCGCCCAGGTGTCCGGCTCACCGCCCAGGACGACGCGGAACCAGTACTGCTCGACGTAGGCCAGATGCCGGAGGAGCCCGGCGATCGTGGTCAGCTCGCTGGGCAGCAGCGAACGCCGGGCCTGCTCGTCGCTCAGCCCGGACGCCTTCAGCACCACCGTCGCGCGCAGGTAGTCGAGGAACCCGGTCAGCTGCGCGCGTTCGCCGCCCAGCATCGGCGGTTCCGGCCGCGCCTCGTTCTCTGCCACGGCCCCAGTCTTCCCGATCATCACCGGCATTAGGCGCGTGCGCCCGATCGCCGGTACCGCGGTCCCGGCACGGTGGTCTACACCTCGGATGTATGAACCGTTCTGTGGTAGCTCTGCTGACGTCAGGATTGCTCGTGCTGTCCGCCGTCCCGGCCAGTGCCTCGGTACTCTGGGACGGCGACGCCGCCAGGGGAACCGGGGTCTTCGGCAACATCAACGGGGAATGTGCCAGCCCCGGCAGCGTGTCGACGGTCAAGGACCCGGCGAAGGGGACTGTGTTCCGCTACGCGAAACCGAGCGGGAGCAACCGGTGCGAGAGCCGGGGGATCAAGGTCGGCGGGAGTAAGTACACCTTTCGCAGTGGTCAGACCTTTTACCTCGGCTGGTCCTTCAAACTCTCGAACACCGTGAACAACAACGCGGTCTTCCAGTGGAAGTCCTACGGCAACCACATCCAGAACTATCCCGTGGTGCTCAAGATGATCGACGGCAAACTCTCGTTGCTGCAACGCCAGCCCGACGTCACCAGGGTCATCTGGGACAAGCCGATCGGCGCGAACGAATGGCACAAGGTCGTGCTCGGCCTGCACCTGTCGGACCAGACCACCGGCGGCTGGGTCGAGCTGTACGTCGACGGGGCTCAACAGACCTTCACCGACGGCGGGAAACGCTGGGCGTGCCGCACGTTCGACAGCGTCAACGATCCGAAGTGGGGTGTCTACGGCGCGGCGGGCAGCACGGTCGAGAACTACGTCGGCGGCCTCAAGATCGGGACCATCTACGCCGACGTCTCGGGCTGAGAAGTCCGTGGGGGCCTCCTTGAGGGAGCCTGGGTCCCTCAAGGAGGCCCCCACGGACAGCCGGCCTACCGGAACGCGTCGGCGTTCTTGACCGCCCAGTCCGCGTAGGTCATTCCGGACCTGCCGGTGATCCGCTCGACCTCGCCGGTCGGGACCTGCGGATTCGCCGCCACCCGGGCGAAACCCTCCACCAGCCAGTCGGCGATACCCTCGGGCATGCCCTGCGCCGTCCACTCCCGCCGGTGCTCGTCCGGGCTCAGTTCCACGAACGCGATTTCCTTGCCCAGCGCGGCGCCGATGGCCTCGACCTGCTCGCGCTGGGTGACCGCCGCAGGACCGCTCAGCTCGTACGTCTTGCCGACATGCCCGTCGGACACCAGGGTCCGCGCGGCCACGGCGGCGATGTCCCCGAGGTCGATCGGCGTGATCCTGGCGTCGGCGTAGCTCGTCCGGACCTCGCCCTCGCGCACCATTCCGGCCCAGCCGAAGGTGTTCATCATGAACGCGCCGGGCCGCAGGAAGGTCCAGTCCAGCTCCGCCGCCCGCACCGCCTTCTCGACGGCCTCGAACTCGTGGCCGCTGGACATCTCGTGGGTTTCCCCGACGCTGCTCCCCGACAGCGCCACCACCCGGCGTACGCCTTCCTCGCGCGCCAGCCGGGTGAACTTCTCCACGGTGCGCGCCATCGGCGCGAGATAGACCGCGTCGACTCCCTTCAACGCCACCGGCAGCGTCGAGGGCTTCGCCAGCGAACCGACGACCACCTCGGCCTCCGGCGGCAACGCCGCCCGCACCGGATCCACCGTGAGCGCCCGGACCCGCTCGCCGGCCGCCACCAGTTCGTCGACCACCAGCCTGCCGACGTTGCCGGTCGCTCCCGTCACCAGGATCGTCACGCGTTCCCCCTTTGTCGTATGCCGTACGAAATCGGGGCCGATAGTACGGCATACGGGAACCACCGCGCCAGTGAAATCTGGTGCTGACGGCGTTCGGGATGACGGGGTCGAGCGCTCCATGAGGTTTTCTCATTGAGGTGGTGGGGCCTCGTTGCGGGGGCGGGGTGGTGTCGCGAACGCTCCGTTCAGGACGCTCATCGTCGGCAACCTG
>NZ_JBHYIQ010000195.1:0-6430 GCF_042739895.1 Amycolatopsis sp. NPDC059021 | reverse complement strand
CTCCTTGAGAGACCCAGAGTCCCTCAAGGAGGCCCCCACGGACCTTCGCTGCCGGGTGCGCTACTTGCAGGGGAGGGTGCTGCTGCGCAGGGCGTGGCCGCCGTCGTTGTCGTCGTCGGACCAGACGACCGGTTTGCGGCCGGACGCGCAGGCCTCCTGCGGCGCGATCGCGAAGCCCTCGTTGTTGTAATTGGACATGCCGGACGGCCGGTCGTAGGTCGCGCCGACCGCGAACTTGCCCTGCGCGGTGATGTCGAGCGTGGTCGAACGGCCGTCGCAGTTGTCGTCGCAGACCGCCCACAGGTGGCCGGTCGAGGGTTCGAATTCGAGGTCCATGACCGCGGGCAGGCCACTCGTGATGGTGGCGACGCGGGTGTAGCTCCCGTTCTGGCCGAGCGCGTAGGCGTAGATCGTCCCGTTGTCCTCGAGGCCGACGAAGTACAGGCCGCCGCCGTGGCCGGGATACTTCGCCGGGTCGTACGCGGCCTTGGTGTGCTCGTCCCGGAACTTGTGTGCGGTGAGGAACGAGTCGGGAACCCACGAGATGCCTTCGAGTCCCTTGTTGGGCGACACCGACGGAAGATCCTTCGTGAGATCCCACTCAGCGGTAGCGTTCAGCGTGCTCGCGGACGAAGCCGGGTCGAAGCGGAGCACCTGCATGCGGCTTTCGTCGCCGTTGTCGTTGTCGCGCTCCGTGGCGGCGAACACGCCCTCGGGGGTGACGACCACGCCTTCCGCGTCGGGGTCGCCGCTGCCGTCCTGGTAGCGGAGCTGTTTGCCCTTCGCCCAGCCGCCGGACGGGTCGGGACGCCACTTCTTGCCGTCGGGCACCAGGCGGTAGAGCGTGCCGGGTCCGTTCTTCACCGCCCACAACACGCTGGGACTCTGGAAGGACAGGCCGCTCAGGTTGGAGCCGAACACGTTCGACCCGTCGGCGACGGCGACCTGGGCAGCGCCCGGCCAGGTCGCCCGCGGCGCGGCCGAGGCCGGCGCTGCGGAGAGGGTTACAGCGGCGACGGTCAGTCCCGCCGCGAGAAGTCGCGGTTTTCCACCCCAGTGCTTACGCAATGCAGTCGCTCCTGTTCACAGAGTTTCTACGCCGCAGGAAGTTGAGCACACCGCCGACGGCGGGGGCAAGAGCCGCCGCCGCGAAACCGCTGGTGCCGCGGTAAACCAAGGGAAGACGGGGCGAATGTTTCCGTCCGGGACGCGTAACGGCTTCCCCAGGTTCGGCGACTGTGCAGCCGACGAGCCCGCAGTGCGAGCGTCCACAGTGGACATATGTCGGTGAGCGGGAACGATCGGGCGACGGGACGGTGCGGATGACCGGGACAGGCGGGCCAAGGCTGTGGATCGGGGGTGACGCGGCCGATCTCGGGGTGTTGCTGGACTGGCTGCGTCACGAGGACGCGCTGCGCGGCCGGGTGCGGCCCCAGCGGGCGGAGCCGAGGCCGGGCGAGATGGGCGGCGTGCTGGACGCGCTCGTGGTGGCCATGGGCTCGGGCGGGGCGGGTGCGGTGCTGGCCCGATCGGTGTCGACGTGGTTCTCCCACCGACGCTCGGAGGTGAAGCTCACCGTCACCGCGGCGGACGGGCGCAGGATCGAACTCGACGCCCGGCGGGTGGCCGACGTCGCGGCGCTGGTTCGCGACGTGGAAAGGCTGCTGGAGCCGGGAGACCGGGCGCCGTGAGCCTCAGGAGGGGCCGCGCCCGGTCCGCCGTGGCCGGGTTCGCCGTGCGACGCCGTGGGCGGCGCGGTCGGTGCGTAGAGCGGCGAGCAGATTCACCGCTTCGCCGTGCTGGCCGGCCCGGCCGGTCCAGTAGGCGTGGCTTTCCCGGATCGCGAACACGTCCGGATGCGTCAGCCCGAACACGCGCTGGAAGTCCGTCACCAGCTCCGCGTGCAACCGGGCGGCCTCGGCGGGATTTCCCGCCAAGCCGACCTGGACGGCGTGCCGGCGACGACTGTCCAATGTGGTGGGATGAGCCGGGCCGAGTACCCTGGCGGCCTGTCCGGCGGCGGCCGCGAGCCTGCTGAGGACGCCGGCGCCGAGCGCGTGCGTGACGGGGTTCGGGGCGAGCGCGAGCCGGCCCGTGGTCTGGGTGCCGCCCTGACCCGGGCGGGCGAGGCCGCGTTCACCCAGCACTCGCCGGAGGTGACGGTGGACGAAGTCCAGGGTGAGCAGCTCGGGGCCGTCCGGCGCCCCGCGGGTGAGGAGATCGGTGAGCGCGCCGGTGAAGGCGGTGTGCCTCGCTCCCCAGGGCGCGGACGCGGTTTCGTTGCCGGAGGCGGAGGTGAGCGTGTAGGTGCCGGCGATCTCCAACTGCCCGGTGGCCGCGGACGAGGCGTCCGCCATGAGTTCCCCGATCGCCCTGCCGGAGAAGCAGCTGTCGACGATCAGGACGCGGTTCGCGGCCGGTGCGTCGGCGAGGAGTTCGCGGAGCCGGGCCGCCGGTAGCCCGGTCCAGCGCAGGCGGTCCACCGTGCTGTCCGGCATCGTGAGGTACAACTGCCCGCGACCGTCCAGGACACCGTGCCCCGCGTAGTAGACGAGGAGCAGGTCTTCGGCCTGTTCGGCGGCTTCTTCGAGTGCGTCGCCGACGGTGCGATGGTCCGGTTCGTCCAGCAGTGTCCGGCACTGCGCCGGCGGCAGGCCCGTACCGGCCGGAGCGGTGAGGATCGCGGCCAGGTCCGTGACGTTGTTCCGCACCGCGGGCAGCGCGGGCAAATCCGGATCGGCGAACTCGCTCGTGCCGATGAGCACCGCTCGCGAACGGAGCGGATCCGCCAGTCTCATGGACGCCTCCCGCTACTTCGGCGGCTGCCGCTGGTAGATGCCCGCGATGACCGGGTCCCCGGTGACCGTGAGCTGGTTCTTGCCCGTCAAGGTCACGGTCGCCGACACGGTCTTCAGAGCTTCGCAGCCGGTGGCCTCGAGCCGCAGCGCCACCGCCGGGTCACCGCTGGTGGTGGCGAAACAGGTGGCGACCGGATCCTTCGTGTCCTCGTGGAAGGAGACATTCGGGCCGTGGCGAACGTCGGCCGGGTCGTTGATGATCAGTGATCTCGCGCCACTGATCCAGTACGCGTAAAGGGTGGGGCGCGGCACGGTGCTAATCGTGGTCGGCGGTTTCGTTTGCTTGGTGGTGGTCGGCGGCGTCGGCGTCGGCGCGGGGGTGGTCGAGGTGGTACTCGCCGGTGTCGTGCTCACTGAGGGCGAGGGCACGTCCACCCGGGTGCCGAAGTCGCTGAATGTCTGGTGGACGGCGGAAGGCGGCGTGGTCGTGAAGAGGACGAGATGTCCGCTCTCGTCGATGCGCGCGGTGAACGGGACGGGAGCCGCCGCGGGCGGTCGCAGCGCCTGGGCGTCGAGGACACCTTCGAATTCACAGCCGCGTCGCGTGGCCGAAGCAGCCGCCGCCAATGCCGGGGTCGGTGACGGTACGTCGGTTTCGGTGCTGGGGCCCCACGTTCCGGTGGTCCCGGTAAAGGCGTAACGGGTCCCGCCCACACTGCGGAATTCCGTGGGCGCGTCGAGCCCGTCCTGTCGCCGCGTGAACCACGTCGTGGCCGTGACGGGATCGACGGCACCTTCGTAGGTGCGGTCGGCGATCCTCGTGGTGAACCGATGACTGATCCGGCCGAGTTCGCCCGCCGCGTCCGCGAGGACCCGGATGGCCTGCCGGTCGCCGACGACGGTGTCGCAGGGTTCGTGGGCGAGCAGACGGGGAACGACCAGGCCGGCGCCGGTCGCGGCGGCCGCGACGACGACGCCCGCCACCGCGACCTTGACCACGGACACACCGCCGCTCACGGCGGTCGTGGGTGCGGCCGCAGCGGAACTCGCGGCCGGTGCGCCCACGACGCCCGGCGCGCTCGCGATCGCCGTGGGCGCGCCCGCCGGTGCGACGGATGCGGAACCCGAGGCGAGGAGGCCGGTCGTGGTGCCCGCGGCGGCCACCCCACCCACGATCAGCGCCGCGGTGCGGGGGCCGACCCGGCGTCCGCGTCCGGCGAGCAGGTCCGGCCCGACCGCGCCACCGCCCTGACCGTCCTCTTCGGACAGAGCGAAGGCGGAAAACCATTCGGCCGCCTGGGCGGCCGTCGGCCGGTGCCCCGGATCGACGGCCACGCCCGCCTGGAGCAGCGTGAGCAGTTCCGGCGGCACCGCGGGGGACTCGGGGAGCGGCGCGGTCCTCGCCCGCAGATCGAGAGACGCGTCGTGCCATGGCGGGGTGCCGCCGAGCGCGACGTACGTCGTCACGGCCAGGCCGTACACGTCGCCCGCCTCGCTCGGCTGTGCCGTACCGGCCACCGCGGCGGCGATGCATTCGGGAGGGGTGTACAGGTCGGGCTCCGCCGGGACGGCCAGTCCGGGAGCGGCGGCGTCGAAGCCCGTCAGTACGACGTCGCCGTCCACGACGAGTACGGCCGACGGCTGGACCGTCCCGTGCACCACCCCGGCTTCGTGCGCGGCCGCCAGCGCTTCGGCGAGCGTGACGCCATGGCGCACGGCGTCGCGCGGTGGGAGCGAGCCGTCGGTGAGGAGCCGATCCGCCAGGACTTCGCCGGTCCCGGCGATCAGAAACGGCCGCGAGTCGCCGGTGATCCCCGAACCGAGGACGTCGGCCACGCGTGGATCTTCCGCGGCGAGCGCCAGTTTGGCGGCCCACGCGGTGAACTCCGCTCGTGTTTCGTCCGGTACCGGCGATTTCCCGACCGTCAGAACCGCTTCGCGTTCCTCCGGGCCGCCGATGAGGTACGTGGTCGCGACGGCGTCGTCGTCGAGTTCTTCGAGGATGGAGAAACCCGCCGGCAACGCCTCGCCGTAGTCCGCCCGCACTGATGCCCCCGCCATCCGACTCCGCCGCGAAGAACGCGGACCGTGACCGCTCAACCGCTAGTCGGAACGGCGCGAAGTTCGTTACAAGATCGGAAAACGCGCGTGCCCAGGCGGATCGCGCCACGATGGTGCCGCCGGACGTTCCACCCCATCGAGTGAATGGCTGGACGGTGCGCGATAGGGCAGGCTGAGGGTTCCGGTACGAGGGGACGGGTACCGGGGTCCACGGGGGAGGGGTGGCGGTTCGCGTGGTTGACGACGAATTCGACCGGGTGTTTCTGGCGGTTCTGCAGCGGCTTTCGGCGCGGGTCGCGGCGCTGGCCGGGTCCCGGCACCGGGCCGACGATCTGGTCCAGGACGTCTATGTGCGGCTCAAGAGCACCGGACGCCGGCGTGACCGGTTCCTCGGTCACGCGAACCCGTACGGCTACGCGCTGGCGACCGCGGTCAACCTCGCCCGCGGCGGCTGGCGTGCGGACCGGCGGCTGGTCCCGCTCGAGCGGGCGGCACCGGCCACCTGCGACGGTGACCTGCCCGCCGTCGACTCGTGGGACAGGGTGGCCTGTCTGCTGAGTCCCCTCACGGGCAAGGAAAAGGCCGTGGTGCTGCTCGTCGACCTCGACGGGCACACGCTGGAGGAGGCGGCCGCGCTGTTGCGCATCCACAAGGGAACCGTGCAGCGCAACCGGGAGCGGGCATTGGCGAAACTGCAAGGAAGGCTCCGCGAGCTCGCTGCGGCAAACGGGTGAACACCGTCCTTTCTCGCCGCGACGCTCATGCGGATCCGGCTCCGCAGGCATAACTCCCGTGAATACGGTCGCCCGGCAGGCGGCCATACGAGGGAGGGAAACCGTTGTGAAAAGGAAGAAACTGCGACTGGGTTTGTCGTCGCTGGTGGCGGCGCTGCTGATTCCGCTGTTCGCAGGCGGCGCCACGGGGGTGGCGCAGGCCGCCACGACGTCGTCGGTCGCCGCCGTGGAATCCACTGTGGACACCACGATCGACACGCTGGCCGTCAACCGTCAGCTGATCGTGAACACCGCGCTGAAAGAGGTCGGCGTGAAGCCGCCCGCCTGCGGCAAGTACGGCCCCTGCGCGAAGTACGACTGGTGCGCGATGTTCGTCGAGTGGGTGTGGAAGCAGGCGAAGGTGTCACCGGTGCCGACCACCTGGGTGGCGCGCGGCGTCGGCAAATGGGGCGTCCAGCACCAGCTCTTCAAACCGCGTCCCGCCGGCGGGCTCGGCGATCCGGTGCCGGGTGACCTGGTGATCTACGGTCCGCCGGACGGCGTGGTCGGCGGGCACGTGTCGGTCGTGGTCGCGGTGGACCGCGCGCACGGCACGATCGACACCGTGGACGGCAACTTCGGCAACAAGGTCGCCCACCGCAAGCACCTCGTCGCGACCAAGGTCACGGCGGGCGCCAAGAAGGTGCACATCTCGGGATATGTGAAACCACCGGGTGCGTGATCACGACGGGCACGTACGGCCGTGAAGGCCTCCTTCACAGCGCTCACCCCACGTAAGGTGGCCCAGAAAGGACCAGAAGTAACACAACCAACAAATAACGGAGGGGAGTTAAAAAA
>NZ_JBHYIQ010000194.1:0-6670 GCF_042739895.1 Amycolatopsis sp. NPDC059021 | reverse complement strand
GCCGGGGCGGGTGGGGGGGGGGCTGGTCGTCGCCGGGCGCGCCCCCCCCCCGGGGGGGGGGGGCGCCGCGGGCGCCCGCGCGCGGGCCGGCCCGCCGCCGGCACCGACCCAGACCGGGACCCGGCCGCCGGCCACCTCACGCGCCTTCGCCAGTACCGCCGCGTGCTCGGCCGGGGAAAGCGAGCTCAGCTCGCCGGTCCCGCAGGCGACGAACACCGCGCCGGCCCCGGCGGCCACGTGGCTCTCCACGTTCTCCGCGAACGCGTCGAGGTTCAGCTCGAGGTCCTCGGTGAACGGGGTGAGGGGGAACGCCAGCAGGCCGTCCAGCTCGATCTTGGGCTGTGCCATCAGTTTCTGCTCTTTTCGTCCTTGTCGGTTGTGGCCAGGATGCGGCCGGGTGCTAGGCGGGCACGGTGGAGCCCTCCTTCACACCCGCCGAGGCGACCTCGTCGTCGCTGCCGATGGTGTCGATGATGACGTCGGTGGTGTCCCTGCGCTCGGGCGCGATCAGCCCCAGCCCGGTGTAGAGCACCAGCGAAACCAGGACCGGGGTCGCGATGAGCGCCGTCTGGCTGACGTCGAACACGTAGTAGACCAGTCCGTACGCGATGAGCCCGCCCGCCCAGGAGACGATCGCCGCCCGCGCCCCGCACCGGCGGAACCAGGGCAGCATGCCCAGCAGCAACGGGATGGAGATCGGGCCCATCAGCGCCGCCACCCAGTTCACCACGATCTGCAGCACGCCGCCCAGGTTCTGCGCCTGTGTCGCGACGATCATGGTCAGCACCACGAAGGTCACCGTGGTGATCCGGGCGGCCTTGAGGCCCTGGACGTCGGTCCACCGGCGGGCCTTGCGGAACATCACCGGGATCATGTCGCGGGTGATGACCGCGGAGATCGCGTTCGCGTCGGAGGACACCATCGCCATGGTGTGCGAGAAGATGCCGGCGAGCACCAGCCCGATCAGGCCGGGCGGCAGGAACGTCGTGGTCATGATCGCGTAGGAGTTGTTCGGGTTCTTGACGCCGGGGATCAGCAGCGGCGCGGCGAACATCGGGAACATCAGCACCAGCGGCCAGATCAGGTACAGCGCCGAGGAGAGCCGGGCGCCGCGCCGGGCCGCCTGGGTGTTCGGCGCGGCCATGTACCGCTGCGCCAGGTTCCACATGCCCCCGTTGTACTCGAACGTCTTCACCAGCACGTAGACGAGAAGGAAGATCGTGGTGTACTTCGGCGTCGTCGGGTTGACGTGGGCCGAGGGCAGCTTGTCCCACATGGTCCACAGCGCCGAGACGCCGCCGAGCTTGCCCAGCACGACCACGATCATCACGATCGCGGCGATGGCCTGGATGACGAACTGGCCCAGTTCGGTGAGCGCGTCCGCCCACAGGCCGCCGACCGTGCAGTAGAAGAGGGTGACCACGCCGGTGATGAGGATGCCCAGGTTGTAGTCCACCCCGGCGAACACGTTCAGCAGCGTGGCGACCGCGAACCACTTGGCGGCGATGTCGAAGATCTTCAGCAGGCTGCCGCTCCACGCCAGCACCTGCTGGGTGGGCACGTTGTACCGCTTGGCGAGGTACTCCAGCGGTGAGGCCACGCCGAGCTTCGACCGCAGCTTGTTCCAGCGCGCGGCGAACAGCCAGCTGCCGATCGCGACGCCGATGCCGATGCTGGCGAAGCCCCAGAAGTACACGGTGATGCCGTCGGTGTACGCGACCCCCGCGTACGCGACGAAGAGGACGGCGCTGTAGCCGGACATGTGGTGCGAGATCCCGGTCAGCCACCAGGGCATCTTCCCGCCGGCCGTGAAGAAGTCCTTCACGTCACCGACCTTCTTGTGCGACCACCAGCCGATCACCACCATGAGCCCGAAATAAGCGCACATCATCGCCCAGTCGAGTAAGTGCACCGCTGACTCCCTTCCGCGTCCACGTCGATGCGGTTCACATCCATGAACGGAGTCTGTTATAGTGATTATGTTCATCCATAAGAACGCTGTTCGGCACGCTAATATGGCCGCAGTCACAAATCAAGGCACAGTCAGCAGGCAACGGCCGGTTGGAGGAGTACAGATGCCGCAGAAGGCCGACAGTCCCGCGGTGGCCGGTGCCCCCAGGGCGGCAGGCGCCGAGGAGACGGCCGGGGTCAAGTCGGCCCGTCGCGCCGTCGATCTCATCGAGACCTTCGCGGCCAACGACGTCTGGCTGTCCCTTTCCGATCTCCACGCGCGGACCGGCTTCCCCCGCTCGAGCCTGCACGGGCTGCTGCGGACACTGCTCGACGCGGGCTGGCTGGAGGCGGACCCGAACACCGCGCGCTACCGGCTCGGCGTCCGCGCGCTGATCTGCGGCACGGCCTACCTCGACCGGGACGCCGTCGTCCCATTCGCGACCGAGGCACTGGAGCGCATCCGCGAGAAGACCGGCTTCACGGCGCACTTCGCGCGCCGCAACGGCACCGAGGTCGTCTACCTCGAAACACGCGAGGCGCAACGGTCGACGCATCTCGTGTCGCGTGTCGGCCGGACACTGCCCACGCACGCGACGGCGCTGGGCAAGGCACTGCTGGCCGAGCTGACCCGCGACGAGATCGACCAGCTGATGCCCGCCGAACTGCCCGCCCTCACCCCGAACACGATCACCACCCGCGAGGCGCTGCACGCCGAATGCGCCGCGACCCGGGAACGTGGCTACGCCTCGGAAGTCGAGGAGGGCACGCTCGGCGTCCGCTGCGTGGCCGCGGTGATCCCCTACCGCATCCCCGGCACCGACGCGATCAGCTGCTCGATGCCCATCTCGCAGGTCAGCGACGCCGAGGCCAAGCTCGTCGGCGAGCTGCTGGCCGAGGCCACCGCGGAACTCGGCAGGCAGCTGCGCCGCGCCGGTATCCGCTGAGAAACTCCCCGCCGCCGCCTTCACCGTCCACTTCGGACATTCCTTGGAAAGGACCTCGACACATGGCAGACCAGCGCGTGCTGATCACCGGCTCGGCGGGCGTCGTCGGCACCCTGATGCGCCCGAGGCTGCGCCGCGAGGGCCGGGTGCTGCGCCTGCTCGACCTCGCCCCGCAGCCCGCCGCCGAGCCCGGCGAGGCGGTCGAGGTACGCACCGGTTCGGTGACCGACGCCGAGGCGATGGCGTCGGCCTGCGAAGGCGTGGACGCGGTGATCCACCTGGGCGGGCACAGCCGGGAGAATTCCTGGGAGGCCACCCTCGACGTCAACATCGACGGGACGCACACCGTGCTCGAAGCGGCGCGGGCGGCCGGGGTGTCCCGGGTGATCCTGGCGTCGAGCAACCACTCCGTCGGCTTCCGCCGCACCGACGAGGGCGGCGCCACCGGCCTGCCCGCGGACTCCCCGCCCCGCCCGGACACCTACTACGGCGTCAGCAAGGCGGCGATCGAGGCGCTCGGCAGCCTGTACCACTCGCGATTCGGGATGGACGTCATCGTCATCCGGATCGGCTCGTGCTTCGAAACGCCGCTGCCGCTGGGCCCGCGCGGCCTCACCACCTGGCTCTCCCCCGACGACGGCGCCCGGCTCTTCGAAGCCTGCCTCGCCGCGCCGTCGCCGGGATACCGGCTGATCTGGGGCGTCTCGGACAACACCCGGCGGATCTACTCGCTGACCGAGGCCGAGGCGCTGGGCTACAAGTCACTCGACAACGCCGAGACCTACGCCGAGCAGCTGGCGGACAGGCCCGCACCCACCGGGATCGCCGCCGAGTACGTCGGCGGCCCGTTCTGCACGGCACCGCTGGGCGAGTTCAACCCGCTCTGATCACTCGCCGTCCACAATGGACTCCGCGGCGACGTGGTCCCGCCAGGCGTGTTCACTGAGCAGGGGGCGGAATCGGGTCAGCAGAGCCAAAATCCCGGCACCCGCGTGGCGGGCGAACTCGGCGCTCGCGAAGACGAGATCGAGCTCGTTGGCCGCGGTGAGTTCGGCGAAGTCCCTTCGTTGCTGCCAGGAGGGCATGAACTCGTCGGCCGAGAACCGGTCCACCATCGGCGCGCCTTCGGCGAGTCGCGGGTAGGAAGCCGCCCGGCCACAGGCACCGTACAGATAGACGAGTTCCTCGGCCTCGGCACCGATCACCGCCGCGAGTTCGGCGCGACGCCCGAGTGGCATCAGCGCCGTCGGGAAGCCGTCCGTTCCGTACGCGGCGTGACACAGCCCTGCGAGCCGCAGCGCGGGCCGCGCTTCCCAGCGCGCCAGCCGTTCTTCGACCCGGACCAGATGAGCCAGCAAAGTCCCGCCGGGGTGCTCGATCTCCGCCGCGTCGTACCGGTCGAGCAACGCGACCGCGGTGGCGACTTGCTGCGTGTCCATTCCGTTCCCTCCCTTTCGGGTCGGCACCCCGCTCTCCTCGCGCGGAGAGCGGGGTTGCCGCCCTTGGCCGGCCGTCACCATCGTGTTCCCGCGGGTGCTCCCGGTCAATTCTCGGGTTTACTGGCAGAGATCCAAGTTTTAGCTTGGGTCTTATGACCTTGGAGGATCTCCGTGTCTTCATCGCCGTGTGCGAGCGCGGCAGCCTGAGCGCCGTCGCCCGTGACCTGTCCCGCAGCCAGTCGGCGGTGAGCCAGCACATCAAGCGGCTGGAACAGGAGGCGGGCCTGGCATTGGTGGAGCGCAGGCCCCGGGGAGTCGTGCCGACGCAGGCGGGCCGGCTCCTGCACGCCGCGGCCCGTGACAGCCTCAACGGCATCGACTCGGCGGTCCGGCGGCTGCGCGATCTCGCCGAAGGCACCGCCGGCGAAGTCCGCGTCACCACCGGCGCCACGACCATCCGGCATTTCCTGGCGGACGGCGTCCTCGCCTTCCGGAAGCGCTTTCCCGAGGTGCGGCTGGAGTTCCGCACGCGGGTCTCCAGCCGCGCCTGCCTGGCCGCGCTGCTCGCGGACGAGGCCGACCTCGCCCTGATCACGATCGGCGATCCCGTCCGCGGGATCGAACAGCACCCGTTCATCGAACTCCCGTGGTCGCTCGCGGTCAGCGCCGACGACCCGCTCGCCCGCCGCGACCACCTCGACCTGGCCGAGCTGGAAGGAATTCCGCACATCCGGCTGCCGGAGAACTCGACGGCACAGACGCAGCTGGACGCGCAGCTGGCCGAGCACAGGGTCGGGCGGACGGCGGCGGTCGGCGCGGCGGACTGGGACACCGTGGTCCTGCTGGCGGAGCTGGGAGTGGGCCGGGCCATCGTGCCCACGCTGCCCGGCTGGCACGCCTCCCGGCATCCGCGGCTGCGGCTCGTCCCGCTGCCCGAACTGCCGCCGCTGACGGCGGGCTGGGGTGTCCGGCGATGGGAAACGCTTCCCCCGTTCGCCCGTGCCTTCGCCGAAACCGTCGCCGCGAACCTGGTCTAGACCACCCGATAGTAGGTAGTCAGGGCAGGGAAAGCGCGCCTACATTGGGCCGGACCGCCGCGCTCTCCGCTTCAGCAGGAAACTCCGGATGGGAGCTGGGTATGTTCGGTCGGATAGCACGTGCGCTCGGAATCGGCCTGGCGGCCACGACCGCCGTGTCGCTGGTCGTGCTGGGCCAGGCGGACGCGTCGGCGCAGGGCGAAACGTGCGCGGTGAAGTCCAGGCCCACGGGCAAGGTGGTGCAGGGTTACTGGGAGAACTGGGACGGCGCCGCGAACGGCGTCCACCCGCCGATGGGGTGGATCCCGATCACCGACGCCAGGATGGCCGCGCACGGCTACAACGTGATCAACGCGGCGTTCCCGGTCATCCAGTCGGACGGCACCGTGCTCTGGGAAGACGGCATGGACTCGACGGTCAAGGTGGCCACCCCCGCCGAGATGTGCGCGGCGAAGGAAGCGGGAGCCACCATCCTGATGTCCATCGGCGGCGCGGCGGCGGGCATCGACCTCAACTCGTCCGCGGTGGCCGACCGGTTCGTCGCCACCATCGTGCCGATCCTCAAGAAGTACAACTTCGACGGGATCGACATCGACATCGAGACCGGACTGGTCGGGGGTAGCAGCATCACCACGCCATCGCCGTCGCAGTCCAACCTGATGCGCATCATCGACGGCGTGCTCGGCCAGATGCCGCCGAACTTCGGCCTCACCATGGCGCCGGAAACCGCCTACGTCACCGGCGGCAGCGTCACCTACGGCTCGATCTGGGGCGCGTACCTGCCGATCGTCAAGAAGTACGCCGACAACGGGCGGCTGTGGTGGCTCAACATGCAGTACTACAACGGAAGCATGTACGGCTGCTCCGGTGACTCCTACCAGGCGGGCACGGTCGAAGGCTTCACGAAGCAGACCGACTGCCTGAACAAGGGGCTCGTCGTGCAGGGCACCACGATCCGCGTCCCGTTCGACAAGCAGGTCCCGGGGCTGCCTGCCCAGCCCGGCGCCGGCGGCGGCTACATGTCGCCGGGCCTGGTCGCCCAGGCGTGGCAAAAGTACTCCGGCGCGTTGAAGGGTCTCATGACCTGGTCGATCAACTGGGATGGTTCGCGGAACTGGACCTTCGGCAACAACGCGAAGTCGTTGCAGGGCCGCTGATCCCGGCGGAGGGGGGGGGGGGCGGGGGCGGGCAGGGGGGCGCGGCCCCCCGGCCGCATGGAGAGGCACCCCCCCCGGCCCCGACGCGCGCCGCCAGGCGGTGGAGGGAGCGGGCGGGGGGGGGGGCGCGGGGCACCCCC
>NZ_JBHYIQ010000193.1:6370-6690 GCF_042739895.1 Amycolatopsis sp. NPDC059021 | reverse complement strand
AAATATCGGGCGTATCTCCGTGAGCCTCTGAGCCGCTAACCGACCTAGTGGGGGGGCTCCACCCCCCAAGGTGGCCTTACCGGCATGATTGTCCTCTGTGGATATAGGCCTTGGCAGGCGCGCCGGTAGCGGGGACGCCGGTGTCGCGAACGACGCGTTCGGGACGCTCACCCTGGATCCACCGGCCGGGTATGCGCCCGCCGGGCCTCTTCGCACGCAACATACTCGGCAGCGTCCACAATGCCGTGAAGGCCTCCTTACCGGCGCTGTGGGCCGGGCAAGGGGCGCTAAACTAACCCCCACACACAAAAGCACAACAA
>NZ_JBHYIQ010000193.1:269-6360 GCF_042739895.1 Amycolatopsis sp. NPDC059021 | reverse complement strand
CTCTCTCTCGCTCGCCCCCGAGCCGCCGCGCTGTCCCGGGCCCCTCCCCCCTCCCACACCCCCACCCGCCAATCCACAAAGGACAACCAGAGCGCGTTCGCGGCAAAGGGGACCCGCACGCGTCCGGGTCAGGCCACACCGCTGTCCGGGAGGTCCAGCCACCACTGGCTGCCGCGGGCCCACTCGATCGTCTTGATGAGGCCGTCGCGCAACGCGGTTTCACAGGTCCAGCCGAGCACTTCGCGGGCCTTGGTGGCGTCGGGGATCCGGCGGGACAGATCCTCGTACGCGGGGCCGACCCGGGTCGCCGTGTCGACCTCGGTGCGTGGTTCCGGCGCACCGGTGAGCTCGGCGATGAGCCGGACGACCTCGCCGACCGTCGTTTCGGTCATCGAACCGATGTTGAACGACTCCCCCACCGCGTCCGGATGCGTCGCGGCCAGGATCGTGCCGTCGATCGCGTCGTCGACGTAGGTGAAGCAGCGCGTCTGGACGCCCCGGTCGTAGACCACCATCGGCCGCCGGTTCAAGGCCCGGTGCACCGACCGGCTCACGATGTACGCGGGACGCTGACGCGGGCCGAAAACGTTGAAGTAGCGCACGATCCGCGCGTCCAGGCCGTGGTGAGCGGAGAACGCGAAGGTCAGGTGTTCGGCCAGTGCCTTCGACGTCGAATAGGACCAGCGGGCGGCCGACGTGGCGCCCAGCACCCGGTCGCTGTCCTCCCGCCACGGCACCGCGGGGTTCTTGCCGAAGACCTCGCTCGTGCTGCTCAGCACCACGCGGGCACCCACCCGGTGCGCCAGCTCCAGCACGTTTCGCGTACCGAGGAAGTTGACATCGACCACGTCGAGCGGGCTCGACAGGTACTTGTCGACCCCGACCACCGCGGCCAGGTGGTAGACGATCTCGACGCCGTCGTCGACGGCCTCGGCGAGGTCCGCCTGGTTGCGGATGTCACCCACGACGTACCGGACGCCTTCGTGCCTGCTCGCCGGCGCGAGCCCGTCGAACACGACGACCTCGTCACCACGCGCGACGAGCCGCTCCACGAGATGACCGCCGACGAACCCGCAGCCGCCGGTGACCACGACCCGGCTCATCGGCCGATTCCCCGGTAGGCGTAGCCCAGCGCGCGCAGCTCGGCGATCTTTTCCTTGCTGTAGTAGGCACGCCCGTCGAGTACGAGACACCCGGCGGCCACCGGCAACGTCGCGAAGTCGATGCCTTCGAACTCCCGATGCAGCGCGAGCACGGCGACGCAGTCCGCGCCGTCCACGGCGTCCTCGAGGCTCGGCGCAAGCCCGCTGCCGTACATCTCCTCGACCTGCCCGGGATCGACCAGCGGATCGTACAACCGCACCTGGGCGCCCGCCTTCGCCAGCGTTTCGGCCACCCCCTGGGTCGGGGTCGCGCGCAGATCACCGGTGTTGTTCTTGAACGCCAGCCCGAGCACGGCGACCTTGGCCGTCGCCGGCTCCTTGCCGAGGCGCACCAGCTCGTCGACGATCACCTGCGCGGTGTACTCCGGCATACCCGCGTTGACCTCGCGGCCGGTCACCGCCGTCCTGATGTCCACGCCACGCCGGTCGGCCGAGCGCCAGACCATCCACGGATCCTTGGTCAGGCACGAACCGCCCACCCCGACGCTCGGCAGCAGGACGTTGACGGTGCCCGCGCCCTTGGGGATCGTGTTCGTCGCGCTGATCACGTCGAGCACGTCGACACCGTAGAGCGAGCAGAACTTGGCGAGTTCGTTGGCGAGCGCGATGTTCACGTCGATCCACCAGTTGCTCGCCAGCTTGACGATCTCCGCCGATTCCAGCGAGTCGTGCGGGATGACTTCGACGCCGAGCGCCCGGCGCCAGAACTCGGCCGCGGCGGCGGCGCTCTCCTCGCCGAGACCGCCGACGACGATCGGGAACGTCCGCAGCTCCCGCAGCGCGGTGCCTTCGGCGAGCCGTTCCGGGGAGTACGCGAGCCCGAAGTCGACCTGCCCGATCAGGCCGCTCTCCTCCAGCAGCGGGAGGACGACGTCGCGGGTGGTGCCGGGCGGGACCGTGCTCTTGAGCACGACCAGCTGCCCTTCGCGCAGGTGACGGCCGAGCTCCGTGCACGCGGCGCGCAGCTGCTCGTCGGCCAGCGAACCGTCTTCGAGCACCGGAGTGCCGACGCTGATCAGCACGACGTCGGCAGCAGCCAGGCCGGACGGATCGGTGCTGACCCGCAGCTTGCCCGAACCGAGGCCGTCGAAGATCAGCTTCGCCAGACCCTCCTCCTGGAACCGGCAGTGTCCCCTGGCCAGTTCCCCTGGCAGCCGGGGATCGGTGTCCACGGCGAGCACGTCGAAGCCGCGGTCCGCCAGCGTCGCGGCGAGACACGAACCGACGTAACCGAAGCCGATGACCGCCACCGAAAGGTCCGCGCGGCCGGACAGAAAACGCATGTGCGTCCCCAATCAATAGTGCCCGTCTCGGTTTTTCATCGTTGCCGGGTGAGCGCGCGGCCGCGTCTCCTGCCTTGTCACGCTTCTCCTCAGCGGCGGACACCCAGGAAAAGGCCGCGCCCCAGCGGGCCGCCTTCGACGTATTCGGCGTCGATTCCGGCCTGTGCGAAAGCCTTTTCATAACGGGCACGCTCGAACAGGGAAAGCATCCCGACCTCCGTCACATGCCGCAGGCCGCGTTCGGCGTCCGCGATGGCCATGTGCACGGTGATCTTCGTGGCGTCGCCTTCCCGCACCGAATGGGAAAGCCGCATGATCGTGCGGCCGCCGACCTCGACCACACCGCTCGCGATGTACCCGTCGATGAAGTTTTCCGGGAACCACCACGGTTCCACCACCAGTGTGCCGCCGGGAACGAGATGTTCGGCGAAACAGTTCGCCGTCGCGTCGAGGCCGTCGGGCCCGCCGACATGGCCGATCGAGCTGAACATGCAGGTGACGGCGTCGAACCGGCGGCCGAGGTGGAAATCGCGCATATCTCCTTGGTGCAGCGTGAGTTCCGGGAAGTAGACGCGGCCGGCCTTGACCATGCCGTCGGACAGTTCCACGCCCTCGGTGTGCGCGAACAGCTGGTTGAACCGCCGCAGATGCGCGCCGGTGCCGCACGCGACGTCGAGCAGCGAGTCCGCACCCGGCGTCCGCTCGCGGATCAGCCGGGTGATGTCCTCCGCCTCGGCCGCGTAGTCCTTGCCCTGGCCCTCGTAATAGGACACGTAGACTTCGGAAAATTCGTCACCGTACATGGACCGAGGATCACACCGGCGCCGCGGCGGAACATCTCTCGGCATGCTCAGTCCGCGCAGCTTCAGAGATGCGGGTGTGCGCCCGTCCGCGAAATATCACAAGGGTGAAACACGACCTGGACGACCTGGCCCTGTTCGGCGGGCGAACGGCGTTCCTGACGCCGTTGCACACCAACCGGCCCAACCTGATCGATCGCGCGCGCCTGTTCGACAGGCTGAACTGGGCCCTGGACAACCAGTGGCTGTCCAACGGCGGACCACTGGTGCTGGAGTTCGAGGACAGGGTCGCCGAGCTCGCCGGCGTTTCGCACTGCGTCGCCACCTGCAACGCCACCGTCGCGCTGCAGTTGCTGGTGCACGCCGCGGGGCTGACCGGCGAGGTGGTCATGCCGTCGCTGACCTTCGCCGCCACCGCGCACGCCGTGCGCTGGCTCGGGCTGGACCCGGTGTTCTGCGACATCGACCCGGCCACCGGCTGCCTCGACCCGGGACTGGTGGCCGCGGCGATCACCCCGCGCACCTCGGCGATCTTCGGGGTGCATCTCTGGGGACGGCCGTGTGCGGTGGACGAGCTGGAGAAAGTCGCGGCGGACAACGGAATTCCCGTCTTCTTCGACGCCGCGCACGCGATCGGCTGCACCACCGAGGGCCGGGTCGTCGGGGGTTTCGGCGCGGCGGAGGTGTTCAGCTTCCACGCCACGAAGGTGACGGGTGCGTTCGAAGGCGGCGCCGTCGTCACCGACGATCCGGAGCTGGCGGACCGGGTCCGCGCACTGCACAACTTCGGCAAGGGCCTGAAGACCATCTGCGACGCGGGCGGGACCAACGGGAAGATGAGCGAGGCCGCCGCGGCGATGGGCCTGACCTCGCTCGACGCCTTCGAGGCCACCGTGCGGCACAACAGGTCCCATTACGAGCTGTATCTCGCCGAACTCGGGACCGTCGAGGGATTGAGCTTTTTCACGCACGACACCAGGGAGCGCAACAACTTCCAGTACGTGATCATGAATGTGGCCGAGGACGTCACGGGGATCTCCCGCGACCTGCTCCTGGAAGTACTGCGGGCGGAGAACGCGATCGCGCTCACCCCGATCGGCTCGCCCGCCTGCCACCAGCTGGAGCCGTATCGCTCACGCGGGCCGGTGCACCTGCCGCACACCGAGGCGATGGCCGCCAGGGTGATCGCGCTGCCGACCGGTTCGTCGGTGTCCCGTGAGGAGATCCGGCGGGTGTGCGCGCTCATCCGGTTCGCCGTCGCGCACGGTGCCGAAGTGACCTCCCGACGGAAGGACACCCCATGACCGGACCCGCGTTCTGGACCGCGCCCGACCCGCGCGCCGCCCTGCGTGAGCTGCTGAGCACGGCGTATCCGCACGCGACCGCCGACACGGACCTGCTGTTCGCGCTCACGCGCAAGTACGGCACCAGCCCGTTCACCACGCTGGAGACCGCGCGGCGGGAACTGGCCGTCGATCGCGTGGTGTTCGAGCGCCTGCTCGACACGTTCGACCAGGTGCCCGAGCTGCGTGCCGCCGTGGTGCACGGCCCGGCGGGGAAATACTGGTCGAACACGGTGCTTCCGTTGGAGAGCAAGGGAGTCATCGAGAACATCCTCGAGCGGCGAACGGTCTGTCCGCACATCGTGGCGCTCTACCCCGGGCCGACGTGCATGTTCCGCTGTCACTTCTGTGTGCGGGTGACCGGCGCGCGGTACGAGAACTCCACTTTGGACTCTGGAAACGCGATACTCGCGTCGGTTATCGACGAGATTCCGACGGACAATCCGTACGCCATGTACATTTCCGGCGGGCTCGAACCGCTGACGAACCCCGGCCTCGGCAAGCTGGTCGCGCGCGCGGCCCGGCGCGGGTTCAAGATGGTGTTGTACACCAACGCGTTCGCCTTGACGGCGCAAACACTCGCGCGACAGCCGGGCCTGTGGGACCTGGACGCGGTGCGCACCTCGATGTACGGCCTCAACGACGAGGAATACGAAGAGACGACCGGAAAGCGCAAGGCTTTCGACCGGGTGAAAACGAATCTGCTGAACTTCCAGAAACTGCGGGCCCAGCGTGAGCGGCCGGTACGGCTCGGGCTCAGCTACATCATCCTGCCGGGTCGTTCGTCACGGCTGACGCGGCTGGCCGATTTCATCGCCGAACTCTCCGACGCCGCGCCCGATCAGCCGGTGGACTTCCTGAACATCCGCGAGGACTACAGCGGCAGGCCCGACGGCAAGCTCCCGCCTGGCGAACGCGCCGAACTCGAAGACGCGTTGAACGCCTTCGCCGAACGCGTCGCTTCGCGCGTTCCCACACTGGACGTCGACTACGGCTACGCGCTGCACAGCATCCGCTGCGGCACCGAGGCCGAGCTGATCCGGATCAAGCCGTCGACCATGCGGCCCGGCGCGCACATCCAGGCAGGCGTGCAGGTCGATCTGCTCGGCGACGTCTATCTCTACCGCGAAGCCGGTTTCCCCGGTCTGGCCGGGGCCGACCGTTACATCGCAGGCCGCGTCGGGCCCGGCACCAGCCTTTCCGACGTGGTGGCGAAGTTCGTGGCCGACGACCGCCGGATCGAACCGCGCGACGGCGACGAGTACTTCCTCGACGGTTTCGACCAGGCCCTGACGGCCCGGCTGAACCAGCTCGAGACCGACATCGCCGACGGCTGGCCCCACGCACGAGGCTTCCTCCGCTGACCCGACCGGTTCCGTCTGGGCGGGGTCGTGATGCCGTTAAGGCCACCTTACGGGCGTCAGACGCCCGTAAGGTGTGGGTTTAGGGCTGGGGGGTAACGTTGAGGGGGGGTCTTTTAAACAAAAGAAGGAGACGGCGAC
>NZ_JBHYIQ010000193.1:0-259 GCF_042739895.1 Amycolatopsis sp. NPDC059021 | reverse complement strand
CCCGCGCCCCCACCCGCGTCGCGCTGGGGGGGGGGTTTTCCTGATTAACCCCCAACCAGCGGCCAACCCACCCCCTGAGCGTCGAAAAAAACGCCATGGGGATCAGCGTGACGGCTGGGACTTCGTGCGATGGCATGGCCTGTCGCGAACGCTCCGTTCGCGACGATCAACGTCGGTGCGTCGAGCGCACCGAAGGCGTCCCTCGGCACCCCGCCGTCGCGAACGCTCCGTACCGGACACTGAATGTCCCGAACGGAGC
>NZ_JBHYIQ010000192.1:0-6740 GCF_042739895.1 Amycolatopsis sp. NPDC059021 | reverse complement strand
GGGCGCCCGGGGGGCGCGGGCAGCCCCCGGGGCGTCCCTCGGTGCACCCAACGCACCCAGGGACGCCCTTGTCGCACCGTAGCCAGGCCAGCACACCGCAGGCATTCCGGGCGCATCCACAGCCCCAGAACCTCCAGCGAGACTGTCAGCCGCGGCCGGGCAAGCGGCCCGCGATGGCGGTGGTCGCGTCGATCAGCGACTCGGCGATCGCGGGCAGCCGGTCGAGGATGCGGGAGGTGGGCCCCGCGACGGCGATGACGGCGACAGGACCGCCGTTGATCAGGACCGGCCGCGCCGCGGCACTGACGTCGGGCAGCGTCTCGCCGCGATTGAAGGCGACACCGTCCGTGCGGACGAGGTCGAGTTCCGCCCGTGCCGCCGGAATGCGATCCTCCGGCAGTACGGAGGCCAGGTACGCCTCCCGGCGTCGTTCGGGCAGGTACGCCAGGAGCACCTTGCCCGCGCTCGGCGGATACAGCGGCCGCCGGACGCGCAGGGGAGGGGAGTAGCGGATCAGCTGCCCGGATTCGACGGTGTCGAGGTAGATGAGCGCGTCGCCGACACCGATGCTGAGCGTGGCCGTCTCGTCGAACTTCGCGCGGAGGTCTTCGAGACTGGGGCGCGTCGCGGCGACGATGTCCGGCCTGCCCGCGGGCGACAGGTTCGCGAGTGCCGGGCCGAGCCGGTAGACGCCGCCGTCCTCGATCAGGTAGCCGGTGGAGACCAGGCCCTTCACGAGGCCGAACACCGAGGACTTCGGCGCGTCCAGGGTGGCGGCCAGTTCGTGCATCCGGGCGCCGCCTTCGCGGGCGACGCTCTCCAGGATGCCGGTTACGCGGCTCACCGTGCGGTGTTCCCGTGCGGCGGACTCGCTCATCGGCATCCTCCATGCGTTCGTATATACGAACTCTAGCGCACCTGGTGCGCGGAGTATGCCTTGATCGGAGCGTGTCTGCCGCTTACGTTGGCCGTAGATCCGGATTCGGGTTCGTAAATACGGACGATCGGAAGGCGAGGTCGTGGATTTCCGGCTGACCGATGATCAGGAGCTCATCCGCGGTGCGGTCCGCGAGCTCGCGGGGAAGTTCTCCGACGACTACTGGGCGGACAAGGACGAGCGAGGCGAATTCCCACACGAGTTCTACGACGCCTTCGCCGGCGCGGGCTGGCTCGGCATGGCGATCCCTGAGGAGTACGGCGGCGGCGGTCTCGGCATCCTCGAAGCCGCGCTGCTCCTCGAAGAGGTGGCCGCCTCCGGCGCGGCGATGAACGGCTGCAGCACGATGCACCTGACGATCTTCGGGCTCAACACGATCGTCAAACACGGCAGCGAGCAACTGCGCCGCGAGATCCTGCCCCGGGCCGTCGACGGTTCGCTGCACGTGTGTTTCGGTGTCACCGAGCCCGACGCCGGGACCGACACCACGCGGATCACGACGTTCGCCCGGCGTGACGGCGACTCCTACGTCGTCAACGGCCGCAAGGTGTTCATCACCAAGGCGGGCCAGTCGCAGAAGATGGTCCTCATCGCGCGGACCACCCGGCGCGAGGACGTCGAAAAGCCCACGGACGGGATGTCGTTGTTCCTCGTCGACATCGAATCCGACGCCGTCCAGCTGCGCGCCATCCCGAAGATGGGCCGCAACGCCGTGCACTGCTACGAGGTGTTCATCGACGACCTCCGCGTCCCGGAATCGGCGCGGGTGGGGGAGGAGGGGCAGGGCTTCCGGTACCTGCTCGACGGCCTCAATCCCGAACGGATCCTGCTGGCCCACGAAGCACTGGGGATCGGACGCGCCGCGTTGCGCCGTGCCGTCCGGTACGCCAACGAACGTGTCGTCTTCGACCGCCCGATCGGCCGGAACCAGGGCATCGCGTTCCCGCTCGCCGAGGCGGCGACCCGGCTGGACGCCGCCGAGCTGATGGCCCGCAACGCCGCCTGGCGCTACGACCAGGGCCTGTCCTGCGGTAAAGAGGCCAATATGGCGAAATGGCTGTGCGCCGACGCGGGGTTCCAGGCCGCCGACGCCGCGGTGCAGACGCACGGTGGCATGGGCTACGCGCGGGAGTATCACGTGGAGCGGTATTTCCGGGAGGCCCGCCTGCTGCGGCTGGCACCGATCAGTCAGGAGATGATCATGAACTACGTCGCCCAGCACGTCCTCGGGCTCCCGAGGTCCTACTGATGGCGGCGCGGGCGCTGGACGGGCTCAAAGTCCTCGACCTGTCCCGGGTCCTGGCAGGCCCGTACTGCACGCAGATGCTGTCCGACCACGGCGCCGAGGTGATCAAGGTCGAGCCGCCGGGCGGGGACGAGACCCGCGGCTGGGGCCCACCGTTCGTCCGCGAGGGCACCAGCGCGTACTTCACGAACCTGAACCGCAACAAGAAGAACATCGTGCTCGACCTGTCCTCGGACGCCGGCCGCGAGATCCTCGCCCGCTTGCTGTCCGATGTGGACGTCGTCGTCGAGAACTTCAAGGCAGGGACGCTGGCCAAGTGGGGTTACCCGGACGACGTCATCCGTGAGCGCTGGCCCCGCCTGATCCATTGCCGCATCACCGGATTCGGCACCGAAGGACCAATGGGCGGCATGCCCGGCTACGACGCGGTCCTCCAGGCGTACGGCGGTTTGATGTACGTCAGCGGCGAGGCGGACGGCCCGCCCGTACGAGTCGGTGTTCCGCTGGTGGACAGCGTCACCGGGCTCTTCGCGTTCTCCGGCATCCTGCTCGCTCTGCGCGAGCGGGAGACGTCCGGGCTCGGCCAGCTGGTGGACTGCGCGCTGCTCGACACCGCGATCAGCCTGCTGCACCCGCATTCCGCGAGCTGGCTCGCCGACGGCGTCGTCCCGCCCCGCGCCGGATCGGCGCATCCGTCCATCGCGCCCTACCAGAACTTCGAGACCCAGGACGGCCTGCTGTTCATCGGTGCCGGGAATGACCGGCAGTTCGCCACCCTCGCCGACGTCCTCGGTGATCCCGGACTCGCCGAGGACCCCCGGTTCGCCACCAACGCCGACCGCGTGCACAACGCCGTCGAACTCCGCCGCATCCTCGGCGCCCGGATCGCCTGCTGGACAGGGGAGGAGCTGGGGACACGCCTGCTCGCCCGCGGCGTCCCCGCCTCACCCGTCCACACCGTCGCCGAGGCCATGGACAGCCCCCAGGCCCGCCACCGCGAGATGGTCGTCGACCTCGACGGCTATCGGGGAGTGGGGATCCCGGTCAAACTCGGCCGCACACCCGGCAAGCCCGTCAGTCCACCGCGGACAGCGGGGGAGGACACCCGAGCCGTCCTGACCTCGGCCGGATACAGCGAGGCCGAGATCGACACCGCGATCAGCCAAGGCACCGTGAGAACTCCGGGTTCCGAAAACCTCTAAGTGTATAACGATCTATACGGCCGGGCTGTGAGTGAAAAAATCGTCCCCACGTAAGCATTCCACTCGCGACCAAAACAGCACAGACAGGGAGAGGCCCCTCTCGCGTGGCTGCGAAAGGGGCCTCTCCCATGAAGTGGTCAGCCTCAGATCAGGCCGAGCTTCTTGACGGCGTCGCGCTCCTCGGCCAGCTCGTTGACCGAAGCGTCGATGCGGGGACGGGAGAACTCGTCGATCTCCAGGCCCTGGACGATCTCGTACTTGCCGTTCTTCGCGGTGACCGGGAAGGACGAGATGAGGCCCTCCGGTACACCGTAGGAGCCGTCCGAGACGACGCCGGCGGAGGTCCAGTCACCCTCGGCGGTGCCGTTGACCCAGGTGTAGACGTGGTCGATGGCGGCCGACGCGGCGGAGGCGGCCGAGGAAAGGCCACGGGCCTCGATGATCGCCGCGCCGCGCTTGGCGACGGTCGGGATGAAGGTGTCGGCCAGCCAGGCCTGGTCGTTGACGGCCTCCGTGGCGCTCTTGCCCGCGACCTCGGCGTGCTGGATCGAGGGGTACTGGGTGGCGGAGTGGTTGCCCCAGATCGCGACCTTCTTGATGTCGGTCACGGGGACGTCGAGCCGCTTCGACAGCTGCGCGAGGGCGCGGTTGTGGTCGAGGCGGGTCATGGCGGTGAAGCGCTCCGCCGGGACGTCGGGGGCGTGCTGCTGCGCGATCAGGGCGTTGGTGTTGGCCGGGTTGCCGACGACCAGGACGCGGATGTCCTCGGCGGCGCCGGCGTTGATGGCCTCGCCCTGGGGCTTGAAGATGCCGCCGTTGGCCTCGAGCAGGTCGCCGCGCTCCATGCCCTTGGAGCGGGGACGCGCGCCGACCAGCAGGGCCACGTTGGCGCCCTGGAACGCCTGCTTCGGGTCGTCGAAGATGTCGATCCCGGCGAGCAGCGGGAACGCGCCGTCCTCGAGTTCCATCGCGGTGCCCTCGGCCGCCTTGACCGCCTGCGGGATCTCCAGGAGCCGCAGCTTCACCGGGGTGTTGGCGCCGAGCAGCTGACCGGACGCGATGCGGAACAGCAGCGCGTAGCCGATCTGGCCGGCCGCACCGGTGACGGTGACGTTGACGGGGGCTTGGGTCATTGCGCTTCTCCAGCTTGAGACGACTTTGGCTAGTACCGCGATGCTAGTACCCCGCGCGGTCCTCGTCCGGGTGCGTCCAGTCACTGTTCGCCGGGGGTGACGTTGCCCTCAGCCGGGCGAGTAGCCGCAGGGGGCGATCTCGCGGTCGGACAGGCTCGCACGCAGCTGTTCGTCGTGGGCGATGGCCGCGGGGCGACGAGCCCGTCCTGTCGCGAACGCTCCGTTCGAGACGATCAACGTCCTCAACGGAGCGTTCGCGACAAAGGAGATGGCGTCCCTCGGCACCTCGCTCACCAACGCTTACGCGGCAGGGCGTGGCGGGCCTCTGCGTCCCGGTGCGGCGGCGATCTCTAAAACGGTTCCGAAGGTGTGACTACCCGGTCCGGCCCGTCGATTCTTTTGTCAATTCTTACGTATTTACCTCTGCGTGACCCTGCGTGAATGACTTTACTCCATACAGCGGGCGTCGCGTGGTAGTGGTTGCGCTACTCTGGCGAAGCCTACGCCCACACGGAAGTAAGGGGAAGGAACCCCATGCTTACTGCGATGGCTGCTGCCCTTTTAGCAATTTCGTCGGTCGCTGCTCCGCATACGTGGCCGACGAATCCGCCACCGGACAAGATTATTATCGATGTCGCTACTGTGAACGGTACCGGCTGCCCGCCCAAGTCGGCCGCGGTTTCGGTGGCGCCGGATAATACGGCGTTCACTGTGACCTACAGCGTTTATACGGCCAAGGTCGGCGTCGGGGCGTCACCGACGGACTTCCGCAAGAATTGTCAGATCAGCCTGAAGGTGCATGTGCCGCAGGGCTTCACCTACGGTATCACGCAGGCTGACTACCGTGGCTTCGCGCATCTCGAGGCCGGCGCGACCGGATTGGAAAGAGCGAATTACTATTTCCAGGGCAATTCGCCGACTGCCTTCATTGATCACCCCCTGAAGGGGTTCCTGGAGGATGACTGGCAGTTCACCGATCAAACGGACATCGGTGCGATCATCTACAAGCCGTGTGGTGAGGAGCGCAACCTCAACATCAACACGGAACTGCGGGCGAATGCCGGGACGTCGGATCCGAAGAAGACGACGAGCTTCGTGACGATGGACTCGACCGACGGCAGCATCAAGACCATCTACCACTTCGCCTGGAAGACCTGCCCGGAGCATTGAGCGGCGCTGGGACGCGTGAGCGCCCGGTCTTCGGTGTCCACGCGCCCCGGTCCGGTCGCGAGCGAGCGCCGCCCGGCGGGCGCGACGCCGTCATGGCGAAGGGGATACCCCAATTGCCGTGATTGCCGGATTGTATTCATGCCGGGCTGTCCAGACCAGTTCGATGCATTGGTTCGTCACTGTGGATTCGGCGCGCCTTTTTTGTTGAACAGTCAATATCCACAGTGGCTTTGTTAAGGATACGGTTAACACTTTGCTGCGCGCAGCTAAGTAATTACGTTGCTCCATTCAGTGGGCCTCGGCGGGTAGCGGTTGCGCTACCCTGTCGACACCCCCGCCCACATCGGAAGTAAGGGGAAGGAACCCCATGCTTACTACGATGGCTGCTGCCCTTCTAGCGCTTTCATCGGTTGCTTCGCCGACGCCGCATTCGTGGCCGACGAATCCGCCGCCGGATCGGATTATCATTGATGTCGCCACCGTGAACGGTAGCGGCTGCCCGCCCAACTCGGCCGCGGTCGCGGTCGCGAGCGACAATACAGCGTTTACCGTGACCTACAGCGAATACACGGCCCAGGTCGGTGTCGGTTCCTCGCCAACGGACTTCCGTAAGAACTGCCAGATCAACCTGCGCGTCCACGTGCCGCAGGGCTTCACCTACGGAATTGCCGCGGCCGATTACCGTGGTTTCGCGCACCTCGAATCCGGCGCGACCGGCCTCGAACGGGCGAACTACTATTTCCAGGGCAACTCGCCGACGGCCTACGTGAATCATCCGATCAAGGGGTTCTTCGAGGACGACTGGCAGTTCCGGGATTCGACGGATGTCGGTGCGATCGTTTTCAAGCCGTGTGGTGAGGAGCGCAACCTCAACATCAACACGGAGCTGCGCGTGAATGCCGGGACGTCGGATCCGAAGAAGACGACGAGCTTCGTGACGATGGACTCGACCGACGGCAGCATCAAGACTGTCTACCACTTCGCCTGGAAGACCTGCCCGTAACAGCGCGTGACAGCGGACTCGTGAGCGCTCACCCCCTGGCGCTCACGAG
>NZ_JBHYIQ010000191.1:0-7045 GCF_042739895.1 Amycolatopsis sp. NPDC059021 | reverse complement strand
CCTTGAGGGAGTCAGACGCCCTCAAGGTGGCCTTACCGGCACGCCGCAGCGACGTCCCGAAGTCTCATTCGGACGTCAGGTTCTCCGTACTGGTAGCGCCCTGCTGGGTGCGGGTGAGGGTGATCGTCTGCCCGCCGCCGTCCCAGGCGCGATAGTCGAAAGCCGCCGTACCGCCGGCTTCCAGCGCGATGCCCTGGCGTTGGAAGGTGCGGACACCGTGATCGTCTTCTCGCTCCACCTCGACCGCGTACGAACCCTTGGCCTTCGCCCGGCTGGCGTCCACAGTGAACGGACCGCCCGCAGGCGGCAGTTGCGCCTTGACGGTGCCGTTGTCGCCGACCGCGGCGTCCTTCAGCGTGACGCTGTAGAAGGAATGCGGGTAGGTCGCCCCGAGGACGAGGGTGGGAGATTGCGATTTGCCGGGGGTGTAGGTCAGATCACCGGTTTTTTCGCTGGGCGTGATGGTGTCCTGCTCGCCGGGCTTGAGCCGGATTCCCTCCACCGCCATGTCGAAGGTGGACCCGATGATGGCGACGGACTCGGTGTCCTCGGTCTTCAGGGCCGAGCCGTCGAGCGTGATCTTGAAGTGGATTCCCTTGGGCAGGACGTAGTAGGGCTCCAGGTTCTCCTCCCAGGTGGCCGCCAGCCTGGTCATGGCCTGCGCGCCGGGGATCTCGTTGACCAGCTTGCCGTTGACGTATCCGGTGCGGCGGCCGGCGTCGTCGGTGATCACCAGGTGGCCGTGATCACGCGGATTGCCGTTGAGGAAGATCTCGATCGCCTCGCCACCGGCCTGCGCCCCGCCCGGGGACGGAGCCGGGTTGGCCGCCCCGGTACCGCCGGTTCCGCTGGGCGGCACCGGCGGGAACGGCTGCTGTTGCAGGCCGGGATTGCTCGGATTCATCCACAGTGTGTTCGTGCTCGCGTCACCGTCGTACGTCTCGGCCGGATCGTTGGGGTTAGCCGCGGTGGTGTACTTCCAGGTGTTGGCCTTGCGGTCGACGTCGATGCGCTGCACGGCCTTGGGAAAATTGTTGTCGTAGATGAGGATCTGGGCTGTCCCGTCGCCCTTGTCCTCGACCGCGTACGGCGTCACCGCGTGCCCGCCGCTGCCATCCCGTTTGAAGATCCCGATCGTCCAGGTCTCCGGGTTGTCCGGCCTCAGTTCCTTGAGCAGCCGGTCGACGATGTCGTTGGGGGTGCCCGTCACCTTGTTCTGCATCACCGTGGGCATGAACTGGTGCACGAAGGTGTAGGCGATCTCCCTCTGGGCCGGCGCGTTGTCCTTCGCCAGCTCCACCGTCTGCTTGCCGCCGAGCTCCGCCGGGTTCAGTGTTTTCTTCCACCACAGCAGACTGGCCACCGAGAAGCCGTAGCAGTGCCCGCCGTTCATCCCGGCGTTCTGCTGCTCCATCCACATCTGGGCTTCCGGCGTGAGATCGCATTTGCCCACCGCGGCGTCGGCGCAGACCTTGTCGCCGAACAACCTGCGCATCTCGTTCGAGGTCAGGTTCGTGATCCCCTCCTCGTTGCCGTAGTTCTGGAACCCGAAGCCATCCTTGTCCGGCCGGAACCCGGTGTCCGCCTTCAACGGACCGGAGGGCTTGTATTCCTTGCCCGCCTCCGCCGGGTTCGCCGTCGCCGCCTGGCCCGCCGTGGCGCCGGTGCCCGACGAGCACCCCGTCACGGACACCCCGGCGAGGAGCAGCCCCGCCGCCATCCCCGCCTTCCACCGCATCCGCACGGGCCGCCCGGCCCGGCAGTCGACCACCGTCATGGTTCCCCTCATTCCTGTCCGACGCACCAACCCGCCCGCGTCGTCTTTTGCTCGACTCTGTTTCGCCCGGTGCTCAGGCAGTTACACCGTTCCCGGGCAGCCGCGTACGCAAGTGCGTGTCACGGCACGCTGGCCAGGTTCGCCCGCGGAGATCAACGCGGCGTCGACAACCGTTAAACGCCCGCGCGGCACCTTCAGCGCCGCGCGGGCGTTGACCTCCAGTTAACTCGACGTTCTATCGTCGGTAGTGGCTCGGTTGCCGATCGCACCGGCCGGACACCGGAGGGAACATCATGGCCATCCAGTTGAACCACACGATCGTCGCCGCTCGCGACAAGACGGCGTCGGCGGCTTTCCTGACCGATCTGCTCGGGCTTCCCGCCGCGTCGCCTTTCGGCCCGTTCATGGCCGTGCAGGTGGACAACGACGTGACGCTGGACTACATGGACAGCGACGGCGAGATCATCCCGCAGCATTACGCGTTCCTGATCAGCGAAGAGGAATTCGACACGATCTTCGGCCGCATCACCGAACGCGGCCTGGCCTACTGGGCCGACCCGCAGAAGGCCAAGCCCGGCGAGATCAACCACGCGGACGGCGGGCGCGGCGTGTACTTCGACGATCCGGACGGGCACAAGCTGGAGATCCTCACCCGCCCCTACGGCAGCGGAAACTGATCGGCCCTGCCGCGGTCAGGGTGGCGGGCGGCGGGGAGCGTACTGGCCCACGATCCATCGGCAGATCGCTTCCACGACGTAGCCTCGCTCGGCGTCGTCGAGCGCACGCCCGGCGGGGATGCCGTGCCAGCGCGCCAGGCAGGTGCGGCAGCACGTCGCGGTGGCGTGCTGTGCGACGAACACGGGATGCCCGCGATAGGGCGTCTGACGGCCGTCGTTGCGCGGTGCGGCCGGGGCCAGCCTGCGCTCGATCAGGTCCTCGGCGTGCCTGCGGACGGTGGCGATGCCGCGCAGGTCGACCACCGCCCGATCCCGGCCACCGAGCCGGAACCTCGCGCGGAAGCGGTGCTGCCCGATCCGGTGCAGGCGGGCATCCAGCTCGTCCATCACCACGGACGCAGGTGCTCGATCGTGGCACGGTGGCCGGCCTGCAACCGTTCGGCGATCAACGAACGGTGGCAGGCCTCCGGGTCGCGCTCGACACAGAACAACGCCGCGATCCCTCTACCCGGCAGCGCCGAGACGACCGGCGCGAGGTCGGCGCGGTCGAGGATCTCGGTGGTGTAGCGGCCGATGTACTCGGCGGCGAGTTCGCGGCGCGAGCGCTTGCCGACTCCTTGACGGTCGTCCTCGGCGTACTGGAGCCGGCGTAGCTCGGTGGTGGGGGCGAGTTCGGGGTGGTGCTCGTAGGCGATCCGGGCCTGAGCGAGGGCCGCCTGCAGCCGGCGTGAGTTCGCCCAGGCGTACTCGGGCCCGCGGACGCCGCGGCGCTGGCGTACGTCAAGCAGGACGCGGACGCCGGCCTGCCGCAGTCGTTGCAGGAAGGACTCGCCGTCGAAGCCGTAGACCCCGATCGTCACCATCCTGAGCATCGGAATCACCCCACCTGTCAGCTCTGCCATCACGGCACGAGTGGCGGCCGGTCCGCGACCCGTAACCACGACCCGTCCGGCTGACGACGGGCGATTTCGGCGGTCACCTCACCGGAGGCCACCGTGGTCGCTGTCAGCGCGAGGTCACCGCTCACCAGCGCCGGCTGCTGCCTGCCGGGCGAGATCACCGTCCCGGCCGCCACCATCCGCTCGAACACCTTACGGATCTCCGCGTGCCCGGTCGCGAGATGGCCCGGCGGGAACGCCAGCACCGCGTCCGGCTCGTACAACGCCACCAGTCCGTCGACATCGCCCGCGTTGGCGCGCTCGACGAAATACTTGCCCAGGTCGTTAGGCTCGGTCGCCACTGGTTTGTCCGTCACGCCGATCAGCCTCGCAACCAATACACGACATCCTGTGTCGCGTATTCCGGCCCGGTCGAGTTTTCGTGCGCGCCGAGGCGGGCCGTCGGCTCCGCGAACCTCAGGGCATCGCACCGGCCGGACGCAGGTGATCGAGGCACAGGTCCAATGCGCACTCCAGGTAGCGGGCGGACCCGGTCGACATCAGGATCGCGACCCCGCCCTGGATCGCCGTGATGATCGCCATCGCGGTGGCGCCGGGATCGAGGTCCGTACGGACGTTTCCGCTGTCGCGCATCGTCTCGATCCCGGTACGGACCTGCGCTTCCCATTGCGCGAGCAGTTGCCCGGTGACCTCCTGCGCTGCCGGGGTGGTTCTGCCCAGCTCGGTGATCAGGATGCCGAGCGGGCAGTGCACCCCCTGCCGCCGGTAGCGCTCGACGACGGCGTCGCGCCAACTTTCCCATGCCTGCCACGTGGTCAGCGCGCCGAGGTGTGGCTGCTGGTCTTCGAGCACCCGGTCGGCTTCCCGCCGGGCCACCGCGAGGAGGAGCTGTTCCTTGCCGTCGGGGAAGTAGTGGAAGAGCTGGCTCTTGCCGGTTCCGCTGCGCCGGCATACGTCGTCCAGTGTGGTGGCGTTGACGCCGTGTTCACGGATCTCGGCCGCCGCGGCGTCGATGATCCGCGAGCGGGTCGCGGCGCCCTTCTTCGTCAGCAACGCGGACCTCCAGGATTGTACTTGCCGGTCCATTTTATCCGGACGACACTGGCCTGGCCAACGAAGATCACCACCGACGGAAAAGGGGAAAACCCATGCAGGCCATAGTGATCGAGGAGCTCGGCGGGCCGGAAAAGCTCGTCGCACGGGAGGTTCCGGAGCCGGAACCCGGACCGGGCGAAATCCTGGTCGACGTCACGGTGGCGGGCGTCAACTTCATGGACACCGGCGTGCGGCGGCACGGCCCCGTTGGCGGAACGGTGCCGTTCGTCCCCGGTGTCGAGGCGGCGGGCGTCGTCCGGGCGCTCGGTTCCGGCGTCACCGGATTCGCCGTCGGCGACCGGGTCGCCTGGGTCTACGCCTACGGCAGTTACGCCGGCAAGATCGTCCTCCCGGCGGCGTCGGCGGTGCCCGTACCGCCGGAGATCTCCGACGAAGCCGCCGCCGGTGTGATGATGCAGGGCATCACCGCCCACCACTTCACCACCGAGGTATACCCGGTGCAGGACGGCGACGTCGTCCTCGTCCACGCCGCCGCGGGCGGGCTGGGGCGGTTGATCGTCCAGATCGCGAAGCACCGCGGCGCCGAGGTGATCGGTGTGGTTTCGCGCGAGGAGAAGGTGGCCTCGGCCAAGGACGCCGGCGCCGACCACGTGCTGGTCTCGACCGGCGATGCGTTCGTCGGCGAAGCTCTGCGGCTCACCGGCGGTGAAGGCGTCCACGCGGTGTTCGACGGCAACGGCGAATCGACGTTCCGCGCGTCGATGCGCGCTCTGCGTCGCAACGGAACCCTGCTCTACTACGGCCCCTTCATCGGGAAAGTCCCGACGATCGGCATGCAGGAGCTCCCGCGCAGCATCAAGATCTGCTACCCGGTCTTCCACGACCACATCGCCACCCGCGAGGAACTGCTGGCACACTCGGCGGACCTCTTCGCGATGATCGCGTCGGGCGGACTTACCGTGGCTGTGGGAGGGCGTTATCCGCTCGAACAGGCGGCCGAGGCGCACCGCGATCTCGAATCCCGCCGCACCACGGGAAAACTGCTCCTGCTCACCGGCGATACACCGTCCGCCAAGGGCCTATGACCCAGGTTTACCCCTGACACATCTCCGAGCCGACGATGGTATCCCGAAATCCCCCACCCGAAGAGGATGTGTTCCGGCGGGTCACGTCGGACTCGTATCATTCGGACATTCCTGGAACCGCTCCTCGCGCCCCGCTGCTGTTGTGCCTCGACTGTCCGGGTGGCCGGGACGCGAGGTGGCGGACCAGGTGGGGGCGGCGGGCTACTCGGTAAAGTGACTCCGGATGACCGACACCGAGATCACCGCGGACCTGGTCCGCGACCTGCTGCGGGAACAACATCCAGACCTGGCGGGGCTGACCATCCGCGAGGTGGCGGGCGGCTGGGGCAACCATATGTGGCGCCTCGGGGACGAGCTGGCCGTGCGCATGCAGCGCATGGACCCCACCCCGGAGCTCCAGTTCAAGGAGCGGCGGTGGCTCCCCGTGCTGGCGCCACGCCTGCCGCTCCCGGTGCCGACGCCGGTGCGGTCCGGCGAACCGTCCGAGCGCTTCCCCCGGCACTGGACCGTGATGACGTGGGTTCCCGGCGAGCCGCTGGACCACGGCACGATCAGCCGCGGCGACCACGCGGCCGACACGCTGGCGGGCTTCCTCCGGGCACTCCATGTGGAGGCACCGGCCGAGGCGCCGATCGCCACAGACCGCGGAGCCCATCCCAGGGACTGCACGGACGGCTTCGAGCACTTCTTCCAGGCCGTCGCTCCCGACGACATCGCTGCCGACGTCCGAGCCGTCTGGGCCGACGCCGCTGCGGCCCCCGAATGGGCGGGCCCGCCGGTGTGGGTGCACGGCGACCTGCATCCCGCGAACGTCGTCGTCTCGGACGGAACGCTCTCGGGCATCGTCGACTTCGGTGACCTGTTCGCCGGCGATCCGGCGTGGGATCTCGCTGCCGCGTGGGTGCTGCTCCCCGCGGGCACGGCCGCACGGTTCTTCGACAGGTACGCGCAGGCAGACGAGGCGGCGATCCGGCGCGCCCGCGGGCTGGCCGCCCTGAAGAGCCTCTTCCTGATGCTCATGGGGCAGAACGGAGATCGCGGTCTCCCCGGTGGTAAGCCGCACTGGGGGCCTGCGGGCCGGGCGGCACTTGATCGTGTTCTGAAGGGCGTTTGACGCACGCTGCTTGAATGCGCTTCGGTTATTCGCGAACGCGGAAGGAGTGGCCGATGTCTGTTTTCCGAGGTTTGACCCGTCCGTTGGTGGTGTCCTCGATGATCGGGGCGGTGCTGCTCGGCAGTGTTTCGGCGGCCTCGGCCACCGTTGCCGCGCCCGCGTCGGCTCCGGCACACCGGGCGTGGGGGCCGCTGGGTGCGTTGACGGACCTGGCGGTGCAGCGAATCCTGCTCGGCGACAAGGTCGCGGCGGCGAAGTTCGGTACGGACCAGCCGATCGACGACCCGGTGCGGGAGCAGAAGGTCCTCGACTCGGTCCGGCAGTTGTGGGGGGGGGCCGGGGGGCGGGCGGGGCGGGGCGGGGCGCGGGCACCGCGGGGCGACGCGGGGACGCCAGACAGCTCGCCCCGGCGAGAAGGGCGGGCGTGCCACCACACC
>NZ_JBHYIQ010000190.1:0-7154 GCF_042739895.1 Amycolatopsis sp. NPDC059021 | reverse complement strand
GGGTGAAAGACGCTCTGAAGGCCACCTTGAGGGAACTCAAGTCCCTCAAGGTGGCCTTCAGAGACCATCAGCTCAGGGTGAGTGACGTGTCGTCCAGCGCGAAGGACGTCTGGAGCGACGAGTCCTCCGTGCCGGTGAAGGTGATCGTCACGGTCTGCCCGGCCAGCGAGGACACGTCGAGCGTGTGCTGCTGATAGCCGGAGGCGGCGTTGACGTTGGAGTACGTCGCCAACGTCGTCGAGCCCGCCTTGACGGTGAACTTGTCGTACACCGTCGAACCGGACTCGGCCGTGTCGATGTGCAGCCAGAACGACAGCGACGCGTGGCAGTTGGCCGGGATGCTCACCGACTGCGAAACGGTGTCGGTGTGCGTGCTGCCGTAGCCGTCGAGGTAGGCCACGTAGCTGCCCGAATGCGGTGCCTCACCCGCGGACGCGGTGCTGACGACGCCGCTGCTCGCGGTCCACGGGCTGGTGCCGTTCTCGAAACCGGGGTTGCCCAGCAGCTGACCGGTGCAAGTGCCACCGGACGTCGTGATCGTCCACGAGAACGTCGTGCTTCCGGTCGCTCCGCTGCTGTCCTCGGCGGTCGCGGTGACCGAGTAGGTGCCCGCGGTCGTCGGCGTGCCCGAGATCAGCCCGCTCGACGCGGCGATCGAGAGGCCGGGAGGCAGCCCGGTCGCGGTCCACGTGTAGCCGCCGGATCCGCCGGACGCCGACAGCTGCAGGCTCGTCGCCGTGCCCACGACACCGGTCTTGCTACCCGGGTTCGCGACGGTCACGGAACCCGGATTGCTGCCACCAGCGGTGAATGCGGCGGTCCCGTTCGGGGTGCCCAGCCCGGTCGGGCCGTCCCAGCCGGGGCCCGCCTTGCACTGCACGGGCGTCGAGCAGCTGCCGTTGCTGCCGGACGTCACGTCGTAGAGGTTCCCGGTGTGCGCGTACGGGTAGGCGCCGGGAGTGTCCGACGCGCCGGGAGTTCCGGCGAGCGCGTACACCGAGGCGATGATCGGCGCGGACGCGCTCGTGCCGCCGTACACGGCCCAGCCGCTGCCGCCGTAGGTCTGGTAGACCGCGACGCCGGTCTGCGGGTCGGCCACCGCGGAGACGTCGGCGTTCGCCCGTTTGGCGCAGCCGGTGGTGACGTTCTGGAACGACGGCTTGGGCACGCTGGTCGAGCAGCCGCTGCCCGCCCCGCTCCACGCGGACTCCGTCCAGCCGCGGCCGCCGCTGCTGCGCGACAGCGACGTACCACCGACCGCGGTCACGTACTGCGACGACGCGGGGTAGCTGATCCCATAGCCGCTGTCGCCGGTGCTCGCGGTGATCGCGACGCCGGGGTGCTTGAAGTAGCTGGTGTCGTAGGTGTTTTCGCTGCCGTCTTCCCCGCCGCCGTAGGAGTTCGACACGTACTTCGCGCCGAGCGACACCGAAGTGTTCACCGCGGTCCCCAGATCCTGCATCGTCGGCTGGTCCGCCTCGACGAGCAGAATGTGGCAATTCGGGCAGATCGCCGAAACCATGTCCAGATCGAGCGAGATCTCCCCGGCCCAGCCGGTGTCCGCCTTCGGCAGCGGGCTCGTCTGGCCGTTTTGGTTGACCTTCTTGAAACATCCGTTCGCCGTGGTGCACGCGGGCAACCCGTAGGCCGACCGGTAGCTCGCCAGGTCCGACTCGGCGTTCGGATCGTCGTAGGCGTCCACAATGGCCACTGTCGCGGAAGCGCTTCCCGTGGCGGTGAGGTTGTAGGCCGAGCGCAGGTCCGTCGGCCCGTAGCCGCTCGGCGCGGCGTTCGGGGCGAGCTGTGCGCCGGCGGTGTCGGTCAGTCGTTGCGCGAAACATGTTGCCCTGCCTGGACTCACGTGCTGGTCGCAGGCGTAGGCGGTGGGATGGGCCGCGGCGGGCGCGGCGAGGGCGGGCAGTGCGGGCGCGGTCAGTGCCATGGCGGAGAACGCCGCCGTGGCAAGGATTCTTCGAACCGATCGGGACATGAACCCTCCAGGGGAGATTCATCCGAATGGGGATAACCCATCGGTGTCACGTTGTATACAGTGCGTGGAATCTCGCCGGTGACGCGTTCGTGTCAGTGGCGCAAAAGTGTCGGTTCGTGCGCTCGAGGAGGCCCGGATGGTCCCGGACTCAATCGGTCATCTCGTGACGCTGGGCCTCAAAGAGGACGAGGCGGAAACCTACCTGCACCTACTTTCGTCGGGCCCCGCCACGCCCGGAACCCTTGCCACGAAAGCGGCCCGGGACGTCGGCGACGTCCTGCGCTGCCTCGCCGTGCTGGCCGAGCACGGCCTGGCCGGTCCCGCCGACGGTGACGAAACGTCCTTCGTGGCGCTGCGCCCGGAACTCGCGCTGGCCGCGCTCGTCCGGCGCCGCGAGGCGGAACTCGCCCGCGCGCGGATCGCCGTCACGCACGCCTTCGACCAACGCCGCCGGGGCACGGGCACCGACCGCGCCGGACAGTTCATCGAAGTGATCGGCGGACCGGCGGCGGCCGAACGCGTCCGTCAGCTGGAACGGTCCGCCCGCACCGAGGTACGCGGCCTCGACTCGCCGCCCTACTACGCCGACGCCGACGCCAACGAGGTCGAACTGGACAACCTCGCGCGCGGCGTCCGCTACCGCGCCGTCTACGGCAGAGCGGCGCTGGAAAGACCCGAGTACCTCGCCGAAAACGTCGTCCCGTGCGGGAAGGCGGGGGAGCAGGCGCGGATCCTGCCGGACGTTCCGGTGAAACTGCTCCTGGTCGACGACGAGTACGCGGTGGTCTCGCCCGCCAGCGACGTCGACCGCCCGGTCCTGCTGATCCGCCCGTGCGGCCTGCTCGACGCGCTGATCGGGCTGTTCGACATGTGCTGGCGCGCCGCGCTGCCGCTGGGCTTCGCCGCCGACGTCCCCGGCTCCTCGGTGCGGCCAAGCGAACGCAGGCTGCTCGGCCTGCTCGCGGCCGGGCTGACCGACGACCAGGCCGCGCGCGCCATGGGCGTCAGCAGGCGGACCCTGTTCCGGTACCTGGAGAACCTGATGGAGCGCACCGGCTCGGCCAACCGCTTCCAGCTGGCGCTGCACGCGATCCGTAACGCGTGGATCCACGCCCCCGTGCAACCCGGCGCGGACCCCGCTCCGTCCTTACGGGCATGAGGTACTCAGCGAAGCTGGCCGGTGCAGGCATTGTCCTCGTGCTCGCGACAGCCTGCGGCGGTCACAACACGACAGCACAGCCCGGATCCAGTAACGGCGCTCCCGGAGGTAGCGCGCCGTCCTCACCTTCGGTGGCTCCGCCAGGGACGCCGTCCTCGTCGCCGAACGCGAAGCCGGCCGAACCCCCGCGCGGCAGCCCGCCGGGCAAGCCCCGGCTGGAAGTCCCCGAGGGCAGCGTTCCGGTGCCGCCGAACAAACTCGACACGAAGGCCCTGCCGGAAGGCTTCCCGAAGGAGGCGTACACCGCCAACGGCGGGGCGGTCCTCAACATCCGTGCCCAGGAAGGCGGCTGCGGCCACGCGCTCGGCTCGGCGATCGAACAGAACGCCCAGAACGTCGTCGTCGACCTGAGCGAGACCAAGGCCCAGACGGGCCAGATGTGCACCATGGACATCCGCTACCCGGTGATCTCCGTGCCGCTTGCGGCACCGCTGGGTGACCGGACCCTCGTCCTGAAGACGTCCCCGGCGAAGTAGACCGCAGAACGCGTACAGCCCCGGTGGGCCATCCGGCTCACCGGGGCTTACTCGTGCCGCCGGGCGTTGAACCGTCTCCGTTATCGAAACGTAGTCAGGGGAGAGGTGGTGATGAGAGAGGAGTGGGCACATGCCCCGGTCGAGTAAGGGCAGGCACCGCAGGCAGGCGACGATCGGACTCGCCGCGCTGCTGGGCGTATCCGGGATCACCGCGGCGGCGATCGCGATGAGCACGGGAGCCAGCCAGGCCGCCGAAAGCTGCACCGGGCTGGACACGGCCCTGCAGAACAACCTCACCTTCATCGAAGGACAGAAGGCGAATCCGGACGCGCAGTCCGCGGCGAGGATCGCGAACCGGCAGTCGGTCGTGGACCTCATCCAGCAGCGCCGCCAGGCCGCCGGATGCACCGCCGACGTCGTCGGCAAGGCGCCGGATCGGCAGAACGGCAAGAACGGGCAGAACTGCCAGGACAAAGACCAGAACAACGCCCAGGGCGACAACAAGAACAAGGACAAGGACCAGAAAGCCAACGGCATGAACGAGGCCGGTGGCATGAACAATGGCATGGGCGCCGACGGCATGAACGGTCAGGGCAATGCCAACGGGATGGACAACGCCCAGGGCGACGCCGACCGGAAAGGTATGGCTCAGGACAACGGCAAGAACGGCAAGGACGCCGACAAGAACAAGGACCAGAACGGGAAGGCGGGTCAGAACGCCAACCCATGCCAGCAGGGCAAGGACGCCCAGAACGGCAAGAACGGTAAGGCGCAGAACGGCAAGAACCAGAACAGCGGTCAGCAGGCCGGTGACGTCGTCTGCCAGGGTTCGACCGTGACGCTGTCGGGCGAGGGCGGGGCGCCCGCCGCGTCCAGCGACCAGTTCCCGGCGGGCACGAAGCTCAAGGTCACCAACCTGGACAACGACAAGTCCACCACCGTCGAGGTGACCTCGGTTTCCGGCAGCTGCGCGCTGCTCAACAACGCGGCCTTCGAACAGGTCGCCGAACCTGGCAAGTTCCTCATCCGGAACGCGCGGATCGAACGCGTCGGCTGAGGTGCGCGAGATCCTCCCTGCCGTGGTCGATCGGACCACTGTGGACGGCCGGGAGGGATCTCACCGCGTCAGCGGAAACTGATCTGCAGCACCGGTTCCGAGGTCGCCGCGAAGAAGTCGTTGCCCTTGTCGTCGATGACGATGAAGGCCGGGAAGTCCTCGACCTCGATACGCCACACCGCTTCCATCCCGAGTTCGGCGTACTCCAGCACGTCGACCTTGCGGATGCAGTCCTTGGCCAGCCGGGCCGCGGGCCCGCCGATCGACCCGAGGTAGAACCCGCCGTGCTCGCGGCAGGCGGCGGTCACCTGCTTCGACCGGTTTCCCTTGGCCAGCATGACCAGCGAGCCGCCCGCGGCCTGGAACTGCGCGACGTAGGAGTCCATCCGCCCGGCCGTGGTCGGGCCGAACGAACCGGACGCGTAGCCCTCCGGCGTCTTCGCCGGGCCCGCGTAGTACACCGGGTGATCCTTGAGGTACTGCGGCATCTCCTCGCCGGCGTCGAGCCGCTCGGCGATCTTCGCGTGCGCGATGTCGCGGGCCACGACCAGCGGCCCGGTCAGCGAAAGCCGGGTCTTCACCGGAAGCTGGGACAGCTGCGCGCGGATCTCGGCCATCGGCCGGTTCAGGTCGACGTTCACGACCTCGTCGGACAGGTCGTCCTCGGTGACGTCCGGCAGGAACCGCGCGGGGTCGCGCTCCAGCTGCTCGATGAACACGCCGTCCGCGGTGATCTTCGCCTTCGCCTGGCGGTCGGCCGAACAGGACACCGCGATCCCGACCGGGCACGACGCGCCGTGGCGGGGGAGCCGGATGACGCGGACGTCGTGGCAGAAGTACTTGCCGCCGAACTGCGCGCCGATCCCGAACTGCCGGGTCATCTCCAGCACCTGCTGTTCGAGGTCCGGGTCGCGGAAGGCGTGTCCCAGCTCGGAACCGTTCTGCGGCAACGTGTCCAGGTACCGCGCGGAGGCGAGCTTCGCGACCTTGAGGTTGAACTCCGCGGACATGCCGCCGACCACGATCGCCAGGTGATACGGCGGGCACGCGGCGGTGCCGAGGCTGCGCAGCTTTTCGTCGAGGAACCGGGCGAGCCGCTTCGGGTTCAGAACGGCTTTCGTTTCCTGGTAAAGGAAAGTCTTGTTCGCGCTGCCGCCGCCCTTGGCCATGAACAGGAATTCGTACGCCGGGTCGTCCTGCCCATCCTTGTGGTACAGCTCGATCTGCGCGGGCAGGTTGGTGCCGGTGTTGCGTTCCTCCCAGAAGTTCACCGGGGCCATCTGCGAATACCGCAGGTTGAGTTCCTGGTAGGCGTCGAAAATCCCCTGCGACAGCGCGCGCTCGTCGTCTCCGCCGGTGAGCACGCCCTCGCCGCGTTTGCCGATCACGATCGCGGTGCCGGTGTCCTGGCACATCGGCAGCACCCCGCCCGCGGAGATCGCCGCGTTGCGCAGCAGGTCCATCGCGACGAACCGGTCGTTGCCGCTGGCCTCGGGGTCGTCGACGATCGCCCGCAGCTGCGCGAGGTGCGACGAGCGCAGCAGGTGCTGGATGTCGGTGATCGCGGTCCGCGCGAGCCGCGTCAGTGCCTCGGGTTCGATCCGGAGGAACTTCCGGCCCGCGGCCTCGACCTGCTCGACACCTTCGGTGGTGAGCAGCCGGTACTCGGTGGTGGTGTCCTTGCCCAGCGGCAGGACTTCGGTGTGCTGGAACGTGGTGGTGGGCGCCACAGCGCGGCTCCTTTGCCGGGCGATTCGGGGAACCCGCCCAAAGTACCCAACGTCCCGTCGCGCCCGCGCGCCGTGTGCCGGACAGCGTGCGGGATGTGGCGCACGACATGTCCGGCCTGCATGTTGCGGAGCGGGATTTGCCCGTGACAGCACCGAAATCGAAGGCGCCGCCTCGGTGACCGAAGCGGCGCCTTCGCAGGGGAAAGCTTGTGAAGTTTGGTTCGGGAGGCCGGGCCCACCCCGACGGACCCGACCTCCCGGGGGATGCGATCCGGATGCAGGCACATCCGACCGCGAAGCCTCACCTGGCGCCACTTCCGCTCTGGACGTGACACCTGTCACGACAGTGTCGTGACCCAGGTCATAAGTCAACGCGGCCGAACGGGTGTTGCCGACCCCTTCAATGCCCCGCCCCCGTCGCTCTCAAACCCCCAACCGCCCGGCCCCGCGGATCTTGATCGAATCACCACCGAGATGCCGCAGCTGCTCACCCAAGGTGACCACGATCCAGCGAGCGAACTACCCGAGGTGACCACGACCCAACCCGAAGTCACCCCACCCGAGATGCCCACGGCCCAAGCTGAAGTCACCTACACGTGACGACCACGGCGGGGGTCCAGGGGGCTTGCCCCCTGGCGGGGGTTTGTGGGTTCGACCCCCCCAAAAACCAATTGGGGGGCGG
>NZ_JBHYIQ010000189.1:0-7206 GCF_042739895.1 Amycolatopsis sp. NPDC059021 | reverse complement strand
GGAACTCAAGTCCCTCAAGGTGGCCTTCAGAGCACTTGTGACCGGCGTCAGTCCAGCTGCGGGGCGACTTCGGACGCGATGAGGTCGATCTGGTCCAGGTCGGACAGGTCCAGCAGTTGCAGGTAGAGCCGGGTGATCCCGGTTTTCTCCCGCCACTGGCCGATCTTCTCGACGACCTCCGCCGGCGTCCCGGCGAGCCCGTTCTGCCGCAGCTCGGCGACGTCACGGCCGATGACGTCGGCGCGGCGCTTCACCTCCGCCTCGTCCCGGCCGACCGCGATCACCAGCGCCGAGGAGCGCAGGATCTCCTTCGGGTCGCGCCCGATCTCCTCGGCCGCCGCGGCCACGCGCGCGAACTGCGCGGCGGCCGTTTCGGTGTCGACGAACGGCAGGTTGAACTCGTCGGCGTACCGCGCGGCCAGTGCCGGGGTGCGCTTCTTGCCGCCACCGCCGATGATCACCGGCGGCGCGGGCTGCTGCACCGGCTTGGGCAGCGCGGGCGCGTCCGCGAGCTGGTAGTGCTCGCCGTCGAAGGAGAACGTCTCCCCCACCGGCGTCTTCCAGTACCCGGTGACGATCGCGAGTTGCTCGGCGTAGCGGTCGAACCGCTCCTTGAGCGGGGGCAGGTCGAGCCCGAGCGTGGTGTGCTCGTCGTCGTACCAGCCGGAGCCGAGACCGAACTCGACGCGGCCGCCGGACATCTGGTCGACCTGCGCCACCGAGATCGCCAGCACCGAAGGGTGCCGGAAGGTGGCGGCGGTGACGAGGGTGCCGAGACGGATGCGGCTGGTCTCCCGCGCCAGCCCGGCGAGGGTGATCCAGGCGTCGGTGGGGCCGGGAAGGCCGTCGGCGCCGCCCATCTTCAGGTAGTGGTCGCTGCGGAAGAAGGCGTCGTAGCCGGCGGCCTCGGTCGCCTTGGCCACCCGCAGCAGGTCGTCGTAGCTGGCCCCTTGCTGGGGCTCGGTGAAGATCCTCAAGTCCACGACGTCAGCCTATAGAGCGAGCGGTCAGCTCGCCGCCTGCTCCTTGCCGGTGGGATTCACCGCCGACGTCTCCCGCAGGCGCTCCAGCAGCCGGACGATGACGCTTTCGATCTCGGCGCCGACCTTCTTCGGGTCCGCCGAGCCCGCGATCTCCGTCGCCGCGCTGGACAGCGCGCCGAACAGCAGCCGCGCGGTGATGTCGACCGGGACGGCGGCGATCTCGCCCGCCTCGATGAGCGCCTGGATCGCGGCGCGGACCAGCCCGAAGCTGCACCGTTCCTCGGCCTCGCGCCAGCGTTCCCAGCCCATCACCACGGGCGCCTCGTGGATGGCGATCCGCTGGTACGCCGGATCGAGGCAGCTCTTGATGAACGCGTTGAGCCCGCCGCGGGCCCGGTCCCACGGCGAGCCAGGGCCGTTCACGATCTTGTCGAGGCGGTCGTAGACGAGGCTCTCGACGGCGTCGAAAGCCGCCTCGAACAACGCCTGTTTGCCGCTGAAATGGTGATACAGCGCGCCTTTGGTGACGCGGGCACGTTTCGCGATCTCGTCGAGCGAGGTACCCGCGTAGCCACGCTTGGTGAACAATTCCACCGCGCCGTCCACCAGCGCGGACCGGGTCGACTCGGAATAGTCGAGCCTTCTGGACCTCATTGTCGCCACCCTCACAACCTTACGCCCCAGGGATTCTCGCCATACCCATGGTATGTTGGGCCAGTCAGGTCCGTACCAGGAGTATGCAGCAAACCTGCAGTATGAACCAGGTCACGGAAGGGGAGCCACATCATGAGCTGGACCGACTTCTACCGTCGGCGAGATACCCTCGAAGCCGCACTTCAGCAGGCCGGGAACGACCCCGAGCGCCCGCTGTCCCTCGCCGGGATCCCCGGCGCGGCCGAGTCCTTCAGGAGCGAGGAAGACCTCCTGCTGGCCCTGCACCACAAGTGGACTCAGCTGCTCGGCGGCTACCTGCGCGCCGAGCTGGCCGATCCCGAGGACGCGGCCGCGGGCCAGGTCCTCGACCAGGTCGACGCCGTCACCCGTGCGTGGAAGCGCGCGACGTCCGAACACGCGACGCTGCGTGCCGTCCTCGACGCCAACATCGATCGCTACCCGGCGCTCACGCCCTTGCACGAGGGTGAGCTGCGGATGCTGGCGATCACCGCCGGGCTCGCCGAGTACGGCGAATCCGCCGACGAAATCACCAAGGTGGGCTACACCTTCGACGCGCTGCTGCGCAACGGCCCGGACGCTCGCCCGGCCCGCCGCCGCAGCCCGATGGGCCACCTGCTGCGCCTGCTCGCGCCGAGTGCGTGAGCGGCACGAATGTAGTTAGGTAACTCCATGGCGGAGCGCACGAACAGCGGTCACTGGACCGAGGCGGACATTCCCGAGCAGACCGGGCGGACCGTACTGGTCACCGGCGCGAACTCGGGTCTCGGCCTCCGCACCGCCGACGTGCTCGCGGGCAAAGGCGCCCGCGTCCTGCTCGCCTGCCGCTCCCCCGAGCGCGGCGCGCGGGCACTCGAACTCGTCCGCCGGGCCGCCACCGGCGCGGCGCCCGAACTGGTGTCGCTCGACCTCGCCGACCTCGCCTCCGTGCGGGCCGCGGCGGCGTCGGTGCGTGAGCTGACCGGTGACGCGCTGGACGTCCTGGTGAACAACGCCGGCCTGATGGCCACCGCACGCGGCAAGACCGCAGACGGCTTCGAAACCCAGTTCGGCACCAACCACCTCGGGCACGCCGCATTGACCTGGCTGCTGCTGCCCGCGCTGCGCGGTGGCCAGGACGCGCGCGTCGTCACCCTGTCGAGCGTCGCCGCGACCGGCGGCGGGCTGAGCTTGACCGACCCGAACTTCGAGCACCGCCGGTACAACCCCGGCGTCGCCTACGCGCAGTCGAAACTCGCCAACCAGATCTTCGCGGTCGAGCTCGACCGGCACCTGCGTACCGCGGGCGAACACGTCATCAGCGTCGCCGCGCACCCCGGTTACGTCGGCACCGGGCTGGGCGCCGGAATGGCGCGGTCCTACGAGAACCCGCTGCTGAGCAGGGGCATCCTCGCCGTCAACAGGATCGGTGAAACGCTCTTCGCGATGCGGCCCGAGCAGGGCACGCTGCCGCAGCTGTACGCGGCGACCGCGCCGGGCGTCGAAGGCGGCGACTACATCGGCCCGAATGGCATCGGCGGCCTGCGCGGCCACCCCACCAAGGTGCGCACGCTGGGGGCCGCTCGCGACGCCGTGACCGGCCGCGCGCTGTGGGATCTGACCGCGAAGTTGACCGGCGTCACCCCCGACCCCGCGTGATCGATACCGCTCCGGAAGCGGGCGTAGGGTGGCTTTTGTGAGTGCTGCGCCAGAGGGTCGGAAGCTGTTGCGGCTCGAGGTCCGCAATAGCCAGACGCCGATCGAGAAGAAGCCTTCGTGGATCAAGACGCGGGCGAAGATGGGGCCGGAGTTCACCGAACTCAAGGGCCTCGTCCGCCGCGAGGGTCTGCACACCGTCTGTGAAGAGGCGGGGTGTCCCAACATCTACGAATGCTGGGAAGACCGCGAAGCCACCTTCCTGATCGGTGGGGATCAGTGCACCCGGCGGTGCGACTTCTGCCAGATCGACACGGGCAGGCCTGCTGAGCTGGACCGCACCGAGCCGCGCAAGGTCGCGGAGTCGGTGCAGGCCATGGGACTGCGCTATTCGACGGTCACCGGCGTCGCCCGCGACGACCTGGAGGACGGCGGCGCCTGGCTGTACGCGGAGACGGTCCGTCAGATCCACAGCCTGAACCCGGGCACCGGTGTCGAGCTGTTGATCCCGGACTTCAACGCCGATCCCGCACAGCTGGCCGAGGTGTTCGCCTCCCAGCCGGAAGTGCTGGCGCACAACGTCGAAACCGTGCCGCGGATCTTCAAGCGCATCCGTCCGGGCTTCCGCTACGCCCGCTCCCTCGAAGTGATCACGAAGGCCCGTGAGGCCGGGCTGGTGACCAAGTCGAACCTCATCCTCGGCATGGGCGAAACCCCCGACGAGGTCGCCCCGGCGATGCGGGATTTGGTCGACGCTGGTTGCGAGATCCTGACGATCACGCAGTATCTGCGGCCCTCGCCGCGGCATCATCCGGTGGACCGCTGGGTCAAGCCCGAAGAGTTCGTCGAGCACTCCAAGGCCGCCGAGGCAATGGGCTTCGCCGGAGTCATGGCCGGGCCGCTCGTGCGCTCCTCCTACCGCGCCGGACGCCTCTACGCACAGACCAAGGCACACCGCGGGGAAACCCTGCCGGAGAACCTCGCGCACCTCGCCGCCGAAGGCCCCGCCGCCCAGGAGGCCAGCAGCCTGCTGGCGCGGTGATCGCCGCCGCCCGCCCCGTACGGGTGAGCACCGCCACGAGCCCGGTCCGCGGCCGCGCGGCCTTACTACATTCGGCGGTATGACCGTTCTGGATCTCCCCCGGCCGATCGCCTTCGTCCTCGGCGGGGGCGGCAGCCTCGGCGCCATGCAGTTCGGGATGCTGCGGGCCCTCGACGAAACCGGGCTGAAGCCGGACCTCGTCGTCGGCACGTCGGTCGGCTCCCTCAACGGCGCCGTGCTCGCCCTGGCCGGTGGTGACCCGATCGAGCGACTGCGGGGGATCTGGGCGCGCATGACCCGGCACGAGGCGTTCCCCGGCGGGGTACTGAGCCAGGTGCGGACGCTGCGGCACAGCAAGACACATCTGTTCCCCAACTCGGGCCTCACGGCGATCATCGAGGAGCACATCGGCCACGGCGCCCGGTTCGAGGACCTCGGGCTCCCGCTCGGCGTCGTCACCACCGACGTCGACACCGCGGAGCCGATCCTGATCCGTGAGGGCCCGCTGCTGGCGCCACTCCTGGCCAGCTGCGCCATCCCGGGCATCTATCCGCCGGTTCCCCACGACGGCAGGCTGCTCTACGACGGCGGGCTGGTCGCGAACGTGCCGATGCGGCAGGCACTGACCATGGGCGCCCGGTCGCTGGTGGTCCTGGACTGCGCGTTTCCCGGCCGGATGCCCGGAGCGCCGCGGACGTTCGCCGAGGTCATGATGTTCACCGCGATGATCAGCATGCGGAACCAGGCGGTGCTGGAGGCACCGATCGCCGCCGCGCGGGTGCCGGTGGTCTATCTGCCCGGCCCCGCCCCGGTGCGGATCAGCCCGCTGGACTTCAGCCGCACCGAGGAACTCACAAATCAGGCATACGAGGCCGCGCGGGATTACCTCGGCGGAATCACCGTCGACGGGCCGGGCCTGTATGGCGCACCGGGCCTTGTCACAAAGTGAAGAAAATTACCAGCCTGCACCGATCCGGTGCGGGGAACATCTTTCTCGTCGCGTAGTTTTGAGGGTGAAGGCCAGCAGCCCGCATTACCCAAAAAGAGACAAAATGTTCCCCAAGAAAACATTACTTTCGCTTGCCGCGATTCTCTCCTCGGCGCTGATGCTGTCGTCCTGTTCGGGCGGCGCCGGCGGCCCCGGTGCGGGCTCGCCCGAGCAGTCCCCGGAAAGCCCGGTGTCGGTGAGCATCGAGCCGGCGGGCGGGACCGGCGTCAACCCGACCACGCCGATCGTCGTCAAGGCGGCGAACGGGAGGCTGACCGACGTCACGGTGACGAACGCCGCCAAGGGAACAACCGTGTCCGGGCAGCTCAGCGCCGACGGGCTCAGCTGGACTTCGACCGAAGCGCTCGGCTACGGCAGCACGTACAAGATCGTCGCCCAGGCCCTCGGCGGCAACGGAAAGCCGATCGAACAGCACAGCCAGCTGAGCACGCTGTCACCCCAGCGGCAGGCCAGCCCGGATCTGATCCCGGCGCCCGCGTCGGTGGCGAACACCGGAGTCGGGGTCGGTCAGCCGATCGTGTTCAGCTTCAGCCAGCCGGTGCAGAACCGGGCCGCTGTCGAAAAGCGGCTGTCGGTGGAGTCGACGCCGAAACAGGACGGTTCCTGGTACTGGATGGACGACAAGAACGTCCACTACCGGCCCAAGGAGTACTGGCAGCCGGGAACCGTGCTGAAGGTGACGGCGAAGGTGTACGGGGTCGATTTCGGAAATGGTGTGTACGGTGCGACGGATCGCACCGAAACGTACAAGGTGCACGATTCCTGGATCGCCAGGGCGGACGGGAACACCGAGCAGATGCAGATCTTCCACAATGGGCAGCCGGTGAAATCGATGCCCATTTCGATGGGCAAGGACTCGACGCCGACGCATGCCGGCCCGCATGTCATCTCGGACAAGCAGGAGAGCACGGTGATGGACTCCTGCACCTTCGGGCTCTGCCCGCCGGCGCCGGGGGCGTACAAGACGACCGAGAAGTGGGCCGTCCGCATCTCCAACGACGGCGAGTTCGTGCACGAGAATCCCGCCAGTGTCGGCGCGCAGGGCAGCGCCAACGTCTCCCACGGCTGTATCAACCTGAACGCGGCGAACGCCGAGTGGTTCTTCCGCACCATGGGGCTCGGGGACGTGGTCGAAGTGACGAACTCGGGCGGCCCGCAGCTGCCGGTGTGGGATCTGTACGGCGACTGGTCGAAGTCCTGGCAGGACTGGCAGGGCGGCAGCGCCGTCAAGTAACGAGACGGCCCGACGCGGCTAGGGCGCCGTGGTTTTCGCGGAACCCGTCCACGCTCTGAGCCGGGCCTGCGATCCGGCTGCGGGCCGGTGCGCCCAGCCCTAGGCAAACCCTAGTAGCCCGATGGCCTGGCACACTCCGCCGCGGAGATGTCGACCGAGCGGAGCACTCAGGCGTCTTGAAGAAAACCTTCGGGCGTGCGGAGTGATATGTCGTGAACGACGCGTTGGGGACGATGAGTGTCTCGAACGCGTCGTTCACGACACCGGCGCTGCAGCCCTCACGGCTACCCGGTCGACGGAATCTCACCGTGCCGAAGACCAGCCTACGGATGTGCTCGAGAGTGAGCGAGGGACCTTTGCTATCGCCGAGCGACAGTAAAGGTCCCTTGCTTCCGCCGTCGGGCGGTTGGTGTGGTGAGGCGGTCAGGGCCGTGAAGGCCTCCTTACCCGCGCTCAACGCCGGTAAGGAGGCCTTCACGGCCTCGTGCATGTGGCTCGGCGCGAAGAACGCCCTCCGGACGGAGTGTTCACGACAGGCAAATAGCGGTAGGGCCCCGGGAGAACCGTGAAGGTTCTCGACCCCGGCCCAAACCGAGATAAATGGGTGTTGGGGGGGGTGCAGAGCGACCAC
>NZ_JBHYIQ010000188.1:0-7274 GCF_042739895.1 Amycolatopsis sp. NPDC059021 | reverse complement strand
AACGTCACCCCCACCGGCCGCCGCTGAGCTTCTGCCGACGTGCCGTTAAGGCCACCTTACGAGCGTCAGACGCCCGTAAGGTGGCCTTAACGGCATTTGCTGCGCCCATGCCCGATGTGGCCGGTGCGCGCGGGTGCCGAGGGACGCCTTCGGTGCGTTGAGCGCGACGAGGGCGTCCCTCGGTGCGTCCAGCGCACCCAGGGCGTCCCTCGGACTGAGTCGGGTCAGCGTGGCATCGAGCGCCCCAATGTGGCGTTCGATGCGTCCAACGCAGCGAACGCCACATTGGGGCGTATGAGCCACCTCGGGAACAGGAGCGAGGGACCTTTGCTATCGCCGGAGCGGAGCAAGGGACCTTTACTATCGTTAGTTGCGCTCAGCACACAAGCGTGAGTAAAGGTCCCTTGCTCCCCCTCGGGCGGGGTCAGGACGCGCTGAAGGCCACCATCAGGGAACTCAGGTCCCTCAAGGTGGCCTTCACAGGACTGAGGCGGGAGGTCAGGTCGCGTCGGGGTCGACCGGGGGACGCTCGCCGGGTTTGAGAGGCTCGGCCTGCGGAGTGCTCGCGGCGGGAAAGCCGTTCGGCTTCGCGGAGCCGTTGGTGCCGTTCACACCGTTGGTCCCGTTCACGCCGTTCGCCCCGGTGATGTCGTTCTTGAAGCCGGCGATGCCGAGCGGATCGCTGTCGCCCTCGAACAGGTGCTGGGTCACCACGCGCTTCGGGTCGAAGTTGCGCAGGCCGCGCAGATCCTCCAGGGGTTTGCGCAGCTGCTCGAACTCGGGGCCCATCTCCTCCCGCAGCTGTTCCCGCGCGCCACTGGCGAATTCACGGACCTTGCGGACGCTCTTGGCCAGCCAGGAAGCGGCTCCCGGCAACCGTTCCGGGCCGAGGATGAAGAGGCCGGCGATGATGATCACGAGGATCTCGCCCCAGCCGACACTTTCGAACACCCGTGAACCTCCGGCGTCAGTGACTACCCGCCCAGCGTACCTGCGCGGAACCCCGCTCCGGCAGCCCGCGGACGAGTCCTCTGTCAGTCCGAAGCCAGCGTCACGTCGACAACCAGTGACGCCCCGTCGCGCACAACCTGCACGGGCACGACCTCGCCGACGTTGTGCGCGCGGACCGCGACGGTCAGCTCGGCGGAGTCGCGGACCAGCTTGCCGCCGATCTTGGTGACGACGTCGCCTTCCTTGATGCCCGCGTTCGCCGCGGGCCCGCCCGGCGCCACGTTCTTGACCTGGGCGCCCATCGTCTTGGACCCGGCCACCGTCGAGGACGCGTTGATCCCGATGTCGGCGTGCGCGACCTTGCCGTCCTTGATGAGCGCCTTGGCGATCTTGATCGCGTAGTCGCTCGGGATCGCGAAGCCGATGCCGATGCTGCCGCCGTCCTGGCCCGACGACCGGATCGACGAGTTGATCCCGACCAGCGCGCCGGTCGAGTCGACGAGCGCGCCGCCGGAGTTGCCGTGGTTGATGGCGGCGTCGGTCTGGATCGCTTCGTAGGTGACCGGCGGCGCGCCGTTGTCGCCGCCCGCGGTGATGGGGCGGTTCAGCGCGCTCACGATCCCGGCGGTCACGGAGTTCTGCAGCGCCAGCGGGGAGCCGACGGCGATCACCGAGTCGCCCACCTGCAGGTCGGCGGACTTGCCGATCTGCAGCACGGTCGGGTTGGTCACACTGACCTTCACCACGGCGAGGTCGGTCTTCTGGTCCGCGCCGACGACCTTGGCCTCGGTGCGGGTGCCGTCGACGAACACCGCGGTGATCTTCACGGCCTTGTCCGCGACCGCGGAGGAGATCACGTGCTCGTTGGTGAGCACGTAGCCCTGCGGGTCGATCACGACGCCGGAGCCCTCTTCGCCGGAGTTGCCGCCGGGTTTGAACACCTCCAGCGAGACCACCGCCGGGGAGACTCGCTTGGCGATGTTCGCGACCGAGCCCGCCGGCCGCTCCTTCGCCGCCTCGGCCTCGGAGATCGTCGCCGTCCCGGTGAGCTCGCTCCCGGTGTCGGCGATCCACCAGCCGACCAGCCCGCCGACCGCGCCGACGAGCAACGCCGCCACGCCCAGCAACGCCAGTACCTTCGGCTGGACCCGCCTGCCGAACAGCACCTCGGGCAGGCTCAGCAACGCCCCCGCGGGACGACGTCCCGGCTTGTCCTCCGCCTCGGCCTGCTCCGCCGGACCGGCGAGCACGGCGCCCGCGGCGGGATCACGCCACGGGTCGGACGTTTCCGTCCACAGTGGAGGTTCGGAGCCGCCGTCGGAGCCCGCCGGGGCCTCGCGGGGCCGTTCCAGGACCACGCCTTCGGTACCCGGCGGACGCCGGAACGCCTCCGCGAGGGATTCCGGCGTGGGCGGGGCGAGGTCCACCGGCGGCGCGGTCCTGCCGTTCGTGGTGCCCGGGGTGTACAGCTTGTCGAAGGCGCCGTCGACGCCGTGCGGCCGCCCGAACGTCGCCGCCTGCGCCGGATCGACGGCCGGGCGCTCCAGCGGGCGCGGGGCCAGCCGATCCTCGCCAGCCGTACCGGACTGGGGCGGGTGCGTGTTCGGCTGCTGCTCGGTCATCATTCCCCGGGGCTCAAGATCGGTGGCTGGGCGTGACGATACCCAAGCCTCGGGCACCGAGTCTGCCGAATCGGCGGTGAAATGCCTGTCAGCGCCTCATCGTCAACGCCGTCAGCGTGCCGCGGCGGGCGCGTGAGCAGCCGGTACGACCGGGGTCACCGAGGTCGGCGCCGGGGCGGGCAGCTGCGCGGACGGCGCCACCGCCATCCGCGCGGGCAGCAGGTTCGCGTTCTGCGGCGCCTTGCTCGCTGGGTCCGTGCCCGCGTCGCTCCCGCTGTCGCCGGAGGTCCCGACCAGCGCGAGCGCGCTCAGCACCAGACCGGAGACGACCACACCGGCGCCCTGCGCGGCCCGCTTCCGCGCGCCGCCGAAGCGGCCGCCGCCCAGGACGTTCGGGGACTGGCCCAGCGGTGCCGCCGAACCGATCGGCGCCGTCCCGCCGAGCACACCGGTCTCCCGCAGCCCGGCGACCCTGTCCGGCCGCTGGATCGCGACGAGCTGGCCGTCGGCCGTGACCGCCAGGTTGTCCGGGGCGCTGGGCAGCTCGGTCTGCTCCGGGATGGCACGCAGGCTGGCCAGGAATCCGGCCGACATCGAGGGTTCCCCGGCGCGTTTGACCGCGGCGACCACCTGACGCTGCGCCGTGACGTCCGCCGCGCAGCTCGCGCACCGCGCGATATGGGCCGCCGCCCTGTCCATCGCCCCGAGCGACAGCTCACCGTCGACGAACGCGACTACGGCGTCGGGCAGCAGATGCGACTCGGGCAGGCCCCAGCGCGGTGCGGTCATACCGACACCTTCGCAGACTCCTGCGCGAGCGCGCGGCGACGCTCCAGCGACGCGCGCAGCGCCTGGCGGCCACGGTGGATCCGGCTGCGCACGGTGCCCAGCTTGACACCCAGCGTCGCGCCGATCTCCTCGTACGACAGGCCTTCGACGTCACACAGCACAACCGCGGCGCGGAACTCCGGCGGCAGCTCGTCGAGTGCGGCCTGCAGGTCCGGGTCGAGGTGGGTGTTCGAGTACACCTGCTCCGGGCTCGGGTCGTCGCCGACGATCCGGTCGGTGTCCTCGGGCAGCCCCTCCATGCGCACCCGCGAGCGGCGGCGCGCCATGTCGAGGAAGAGGTTCGTGGTGATGCGGTGCAGCCAGCCCTCGAACGTCCCCGGCTTGTAGGAGGCCAGCGACCGGAAGACCCGGATGAAGGTCTCCTGCGTGAGGTCCTCGGCGTCGTGCGTGTTCCCGGTGAGCCGGTACGCGAGCCGGTAGACGCGGTCGGCGTGTTCGCGCACGACCTCGTCCCAGGACGGGGGCGTCCAGGCCGCCTCCCCCTGGTCCGGCGAACCGACTGTGACCGGCTTGACCTCCGGCATGTCCGAAACGGCGTTCTGCATCGGCGGAGCAGGCACCTCCATCAGTGTGTCTCCCAACTACTCCACCCAACGCGGGCCATCGGCACGGTGTTCCCGTATCTACGAGACTGAGTCTGTCGTGTCTCCTTATGGTTCTAGTGAGACGAGACTGAGAACTATCTGAGAAGTCGCCAGCGGGCTTACCAGGGAGTCTGCGCTGATTTATCGACAGGCAACGCTAACCTCCCTGCGTGAACTCCGGGACGCATGCGGCCTCGGCGACCGGTCCCGCCGAGACCGAGTACGTCGACGGGTACCTGCCCGATGACGAGGTACTGGCTGCCGCGCGGGCGCGCGCGGACGAGCTCGGCTGCGAGCCGCTGAGCCCGGCGGCGGGCGCGACCTTGGGTTTCCTCGCCGCGACCCTGTGCGCGAGGGCCGTGGTGGAGGTCGGCACCGGCACCGGCGTGAGCGGTCTCTGCCTGCTCCGCGGGATGGCCGCGGACGGCGTCCTCACGTCGATCGACATCGAACCCGAGTACCAGCGCGCCGCGCGGCGGACGTTCACCGAGGCCGGGCTGCCGCCGGGACGCACCCGGCTGATCATCGGCCGCGCGCTCGACGTGCTCTCCCGGCTGACCCCCGGCGGCTACGACCTGGTGTTCGTCGACGCCGCGAGGATGGAGTACCCGGGTTACTACGACAAGGGCGTCGCGCTGCTCCGGCGCGGCGGGATCATCGCGTTCCACAACGTGCTGGCGGACGGCCGCATGTTCGACCCGTCGCGACGCGATCCCGAGACGATGGGCCTGCGCGAGGTCGCGCGGGCGATCCGGGAGGACGAGCGGCTGGTGCCCGCGCTGCTCCCGGTCGGCGGCGGGCTCCTGGTGGCCGCCGCCAGCTGAGCGGCACCTCTGATGCCCCTCTGACCTGCGAAAAGAGAGCAAGGGACCTTTGCTATCGTCCCTTGCCCTGCCAACCATTAGCGCACTAACGAACGCTAGCAAAGGTCCCTTGCTCCTCTCCGGCCGTCGCGCGCGAAGTCCGGGTGGCTCCGGTGGCGACCGCGAGCACCGCCAGCAGCAGCCAGACGGCGACCGCGCCGATCAGCCACGACCAGCCGGCGTGCCCGTAGACGTACCCGCCGACGGCGCCGCCGACACTGCTCCCGAGGTAGTACGACAGCGTGTACAGCCCGGACACCTGCCCACGCGAGCCGTCGGGTGCCTCGGCCGCGGCCCAGCCGTTCGCGACGGCGTGCGCGGAGAAGAAGGCGGCCGTCAGGACGACGAAGCCGAGCACGACCAGTGGCAGCCAGTCCGGCAGGGTGAGCGCGGCACCGACGAGCGTCAGCAGCAGCGAACCGATCAGCGCGCGGGTCCGGCCGACGCGGGCGATCAGGCGCCCGGCGGCGGCCGAGGACACCGAGCCCAGCGCGTAGGCCAGGAACACCAGCGACGCGATCGCGGGCGAAAGGTCCAGCGGCTCGCCGGTGAGGCGGAAGCCCGCCGCGTTGTACAGCGCCACGAACGAGCCCATCGCGAGCAGCGCGACCGCGTACTGCGCGAGCAGGACCGGACGACGGAGCGCCGTCGCGAGCCCCGAAGCGACCTCCCGCAGCTGGTTCCCGAGGCCCCGCGAAGCGATAGCAAAGGTCCCTTGCTCCCCCGCCGGCGACGCGGCGCGGCGTGGCGCCCGGGGCAGGGTGACCACCGTGACGGCCGAGCACAGCAGGCTGACCCCGGCGACGACGTACATCGCGCCGCGCCAGCCCAGCGCGTCGGCCGTGAAACCGCTGGCCAGCCTGCCGAGCATGCCGCCGATGGTGTTCCCGGCGATCATCGCGCCGACAGCGGCCGCGACACCCGCCTTGCCGAGCCGTTCGGCCAGGTAGGCAGCCGCGACGCCGGGGAAGCCCGCGATCGCCACGCCTTGCAGGGCACGCACGGCCAGCATCGCCGGGTACGACGGCGCGAGCGGTACCAGTAGCCCGAAGAGCACGGAAAGGATCACCGAGCCGAGGATCATCGGACGGCGGCCGACCACCTCGGACAGCACCGCGATCGGCAGCACCGCGATCGCGAGCGCGCCCGTCGCGACGCTGACCGCGAGCGACGCGCTTCCCGGGTCGAGGTGGTATTCCACGGCGAGCTGCGGCAGCACCGGCTGCGGGGCGTAAAGCAGGGCGAACGAGGAGATCCCCGCAGCAGCGACGGCGATCTTGACCCGCCGGGACGTCTTGACGGAGGGCACTTCGGAGCGCGCTGCGGTGGTCACACCCCGGAAAGTAAGCCCGGCTAATCAATGCGTCCAATACGCCCATGGCCCATAATCCATGCGATGGAGTACGAAAGCCTGACCGCCCAGCTCGCGCCGCAGCTACTCCTGCTCAGCACGCTCCGGAAGACGAGGAACATCACACGCGCGGCGGAGCTGCTCGGCATCCCTCAGCCGACGGTCAGCAGGCGCGTCGCCGCGCTCGGCGAGTCGCTGGGCACGCCGTTGACCGTCCACGACGGACGCGGTATCCGCCTCACCCGGGCCGCCGAACTGCTGGCCGAGGCGGCCGAGCGCGCACTGGCCGACGTCGAAGCGGGGGCCCGGCGGGCGCGGGAGGAGATCGACCCCGAGACCGGGCACGTCGTCCTCGGCTTCCTGCATCTGATGGGCCGCTCGATCGTGCCCACGATGCTGCGCGATTACCGCGCCCGGCACCCGCGCGTCCGGTTCACCCTCGTCCAGGGCTCCCGCCAGGACATGCTCGACCGGCTCATCGGCGGCGAACTCGACCTCGCGCTGATCGCGCCGCTGCCGGACGAACCCACGCTGACCTCGGTGCTGCTCGCCGAACAGGAGATCCTGCTGACCGTCCCCGCCACGCACCGGCTCGCGCGGCGTTCGAGCGTGCGCATGGCGGAACTGGCGGACGAGCAGTTCGTGCTGCTCGAACACGGCTACGGCCTGCGCCGGATGACCGACGAGCTGAGCGCGGCCGCCGGGTTCACCCCGCGGATCGCGTTCGAGGGGCAGGAATCCGACACCGTGCGCGGGCTCGTCGCGGCCGGGCTCGGCGTCGCGCTGTTGCCCCGGTTCGAACCGGGCACGCCCGCCGGGGTCGCGGAGGTGCCGCTGGTCCCGCCGGTGCGCCGGACCGTCGGGCTCGCTTGGCGGGCCCACGAGCAGCTACCGCCCGCGGTCGACGGCTTCCGCGATCACGTCCTGGCCGCCGCTCCCCTGTTCTGACCTGCGGTTTCGTCGCAAAACGATAGCAAAGGTCCCTTGCTCCCGCCGCCTCCTCGCGACGGGCCGTGAAGGCCTCCTTCACGGCGCTCAACGCCGGTAAGGAGGC
>NZ_JBHYIQ010000187.1:0-9062 GCF_042739895.1 Amycolatopsis sp. NPDC059021 | reverse complement strand
GGCCACCTTAAGGGCGTCAGACGCCCGTAAGGTGGCCTTACCGGCACCACGACACCCCGAAAATGCGGTCGCCACGGGAACAGCAAGCGAAGCGCCGCGACCTGCACGTACACGGCTAACTCGCGTCTGACCGCACTCCGCGAGTTCCTCGCATTGGCGTTGGCCGCGCACCGAAGGCGTCCCTCGGTGCGCACGGCTTCGACAGGCGGCAGGTCCGGAGCGTGGTTACCCTCCGAGCGTGCTGCGCAAGATTTCGCGCCTGATCTCCAGGTTCATCGAGGGTTCGCTCGTCCTCCTGGGCATCGTCGTCGCGGTCGTGGACGACGAACTGCTCTACCTCGCGCTGTGGGATCTGCTCGCCATCATCTACCTGGCGATCCGCGTCGGCCATCTCCGCGCGGGCAAGCGGGAGGCGGGCGAACCGTCCGAATGGCTCAAGGATCTGCCCGACCGCCGCAGCGCCCTGCTGTTCACGATGTTCGCCAGTTTCACCGGCGTCGGCGCGGCGCTGACGATCGTGGCCGGCGGGGACACCGCCGAGGAGGCCATGGCGGCGAAGGTCTTCGCCGTGCCCGCGGTGCTGCTCGCCTGGGCGATCCTGCACTTCGGCTACGCGGAACGGTACGCGCGCGACTACTACGCCGCCCTGCCCGAGCGGATCCTGGACTTCCCGGGCACGGAACGCCCCGCCTACCCCGACTTCGTCTACTTCTCGTTCACCCTCGGGACGTCCTTCGCCGTCTCGGACGTCGAGACGCTGACCACGAAAATCCGGCGGCGGGTGCTCGCGCACACCGTGCTCGCGTTCCTCTACAACACCGCCACGCTCGGCGTCGCGGTCGGCGTCATCACCGGGAAGTAGCCGCGCCGGTCACCTGGGCGCGGATCGCGCGCAGCGCCTCGTGGTCCACAGTGGACGGTTCGGCCGAGAGCCAGGCGCCGATCTCGTGCAGGAACGCCTCCGGCGTCATCGGCGGCGCGGGGAGATCGCCGGGGTCCTCGGTGGTCAGCTCGCCGGAGCGGCTCGGATAGACGACCATCGCGCCGCGCAGGGCGATCCCGGGCAGGAGGTCGCGGTAGGCGGCGAGGCTTTCGGCGAGCCTGCTGCCCCCGCCGAGGAAGGTCCGGCCGTTGCGCAGCAGCCGTCCGTCCTCGCCGGTCTCGTAGTGTCCCGGCAGCCACGTCTTCGACTCGATCAGCACCAGCCGCTTTCCGCACAGCACGGCGTGGTCGACGTCGGCGAACACCGATCCTGGCCAGGCCAGGCCGTGGAAGATCCGCGCGCCGGGCAGCCGGGTGAAGTAGCGCGCGAGCAGGTCGGCGGTCAGCCGCTGGGCGAGTTCGTCCGATTCGCCGCCCGGCGTGCCGAACACCAGCCGCCCGCCGAACTCCTCGGCGTACGCCTCTCTCGCACGGGACACCCGCAGGTAGCCGCGGGCGAGGTGACCGACGAGCACCGCGGTGCCCGCCGTCAGCAGCAGCCACACGACGAGCACCGGCGCGGAGAACTCCACCCCGGTCAGCAGGGGGAGCAGGACCAGCACCATCCCGCCCACCGCGAGGACCACCGGGGTGTGCCCCGGCCCGCGCCGCCTGCCGTGCCGGACCCGGGCGTCCTGACCGGCGAAATCCCACCAGTCCAGCTCTTCCGGGGCGAGATCGGGCGTTTCCGGCACGAATCCGGGTTCCTCGCCGAACCGGCGCCGCGGCCGGGGCCGGGCGGGGACGCGGATCGTGCGCGCCACGGCGGCGCCCGCGTCGTACCCGGCGCGCAGGGCGGGGTCACTCAGCGTGTCGTAGGCCTCCCGGAGCATCCGGAACGTGCCGACCGTGCCGCCCGCGTCGGGGTGCATCGTCTTGGCCAGCCTGCGGTAGGCGCTCTTGATCTCCGTGGGCGACGCCGTCCTGCCCACGCCGAGCACGTCGTAGTAGTCGACCTCGGGCACGTTCGGGTTCACCTCCGGGTGGCAGCCGCGAAAACCCTATGGGGTCACCGAAACCGGCCGCCAACCGCCTCCTCGGCACGGCGGGGTGAAATCTCCCCGCGCTAGGCCCCGCGCGCGGCGCGGCGCTGTTCGCGCCGGTCGAAGACGAGGTCGCGCGCGGTGTCCAGCGCGGTCGCGATCGCGCCGGCCAGCACCGCGTCCTCGCCGAGCTGGCCCGCCACGATGTCCGGGGCGAACGGCGTCGTCGCGGCGAGTGCCTCGCGCATCGGCCCGGCGAGCAGATCGGCGTTGCCGCCGATACCGCCGCCGAGCACGATCAGCCCGGGATCGAGCACCGCCGTCACCGACGCGACGACGTAGGCCAGCTTGACCGCTTCCTGCCCGACCACGTCCAGCGCGGCCGGATTCCCGGCGCGGGCGAGCGCGAAGACGTCCTTCGCGGTGCGGGCCCTGGTGAGGCCGCGTGCCTGGGCCGCGGCGACGACGGCGTGCCCGGCCGCGGCGTCCTCCATCGGGCCGGGCCGCCGCGGCCGTGCCGTGGAATCCTGGCCGTAGGGCAGGTCGGCGATCTCGCCCGCGGCGCCGTGCGCGCCGCGGAACAGCCTGCCGCCGATCAGCACGCCGAGGCCTATCCCGGTGCCGACGGTGAGGCACACCAGGACGTCCGCGCCCAGCGCCGCGCCGAGCGCGTGCTCGCCGACCGCGGCGAGGTTGGCGTCGTTCTCCACCACCAGATCCGGCCCGAGCGCGGATTCCAGCTCGCGCAGCAGCCCCTTGCGTTCCCAGCCGGGCAGGTTCGGCGCGCGGTGGACGGTGCCGGTGCGCGGATCGGGGATGCCAGGGGTGCCGACGACCGTCGACACGACGTCGGCGGGGGAGAGCCCGGCTCCGGCCACCGCCTTGGCCGTGCTGTCGCGCACGGTCCTGATGAGCGCCCCCGCCGAACGGCAGCGGTTGGGCTCGTCCAGCCGGGCGACGATGCTGCCCTCCAGATCGGCCACCGCGATCCGGATCGAGCGCCTGCCGATGTCGACGCCGACGACGTGCCCGGCGTCGGGCGCGGCCTGGTAGACCACCGCGGCCCGGCCGGGACCGGGCAGGCTGTGCCCGGCCGCGCGCACCAGCCCGTGGTGTTCCAGGTCGAGCAGCGCCTGCCCGACCGTGGGTTTCGACAGCCCGGTGTCCCCGGCGATCTGCGGTCTTGTCGCCGCGCCACATTTACGTAGTCTTTCCAGCACCAGGCGCTGGTTCAGCTCGCGCATACTGGCCGGCGTCCCCACCTGCGGCCCCTTGTCCGCCACCACGTCAGCCCGCCCCTCGTGTCTCGCGTTGCCGCAACTTTACGAAGTGAGCTCTTCCTCACCCGCACGATTTATGTTAAGAAACTTTACTAACTATCGGACGGAGGCACGACGTGAGTTCACCCACCCGGCCGGGGGACCCCGGGACGGCGGTACCCCCGCCGCCCGCCGGCCTCGAGCGCAAGATCGGCCCGCTCCAAGCCACGGCCATCAACATGACACAGATGTGCGGGATCGGCCCGTTCGTCACGATTCCGCTGGTCGTGTCGGCGCTGGGTGGTCCGCAGGCGATGTTCGGCTGGATCGTCGGCGCGATCGTCGCGCTGGCCGACGGCCTGATCTGGGCCGAGCTCGGCGCGGCCATGCCCGGTGCCGGCGGCACCTACATCTACCTGCGCGAGGCGTTCCAGTACCGGACCGGCCGGATGATGCCGTTCCTGTTCGTGTGGAGCGCGGTGCTGTTCATCCCGCTGATCATGTCCTCGGGCATCATCGGCCTCGTCCAGTACTTGGGCTACCTGTTCCCGGCGGTGGTCGACGGCGCCGGGGTGTCGCCGCTCGGCAAGATCGTCGGCATCGCGATCGTGCTCGTCATCGTCCTCGCGCTGTTCCGCAGGATCGGCCAGATCGGCAAGCTGACCACGGTGCTGTTCGTGGTCATGCTGTTCGCCGCGCTGGCCGTCATCGTGGCCGCGTTCTCGCACTTCGACGCCGGCCAGGCGTTCGCGTTCACCCCGGGCGCGTTCAGCTTCCCGAGCGGTGCGTTCTGGGCGGGTCTCGCCTCCGGCCTGCTGACCGCGGTGTACGACTACCTCGGCTACAACACCGCCGCGTATCTCGGCGGCGAGGTCCGCGCGCCGGGTAAGACGCTGCCGCGCGCGATCGTGTTCTCCATCCTCGGCATCATGGGCCTCTACTTCCTGCTCCAGGTCGGCGTGCTCGGCTCGATCCCGTTGGAGGAGCTGAAGAGCGCGACGTCGGTGGCGTCCACCGTGCTGGAACAGGCGTGGGGCTCGGGTGTCGCCAAGACGCTCACGGTCCTCATCGTCGTCGCCGCGATCGGCTCGGTGTTCGCCGGTCTGCTCGGCGGTTCGCGCGTGCCGTACGAGGCGGCGCGGGACAAGGTGTTCCTCCGCGCCTTCGGCAAACTGCACCCCAGGCTGCACATGCCGACGCTCGGCGTGATCACCATGGGCTTCCTGACGGCGCTGTTCTCGCTGTTCTCCTTGTCCCAGGTGATCAACGCGGCGCTCGCGTGCCTGATCCTGCTCCAGTCGCTCGCGCAGGTCGCCGCGATCGTCGTGCTGCGGCGCAGGCAACCGGGACTGAAACGGCCGTACCGGCAATGGCTGTACCCGGTGCCGACGATCGTCGCGGCCATCGGCTGGCTCTACATCTTCGTCTTCTCCAACGATTCGTTCAGCAAGTACCTCGCCATCGGGTGGGTCGTGTTCGGCCTGCTGATCTTCCTGGTCTGGGCCAAGGCGGAGAAGACGTGGCCGTTCGGCCCCAAGGAGATCCGCGAAACGTTCCTCGCCACCGGAGTCACCGAGAACAAGGGAACCGAAGCATGACAAGGACATTCAAGGCGCGGGTCGCGGCCTGCGCCGCGCTGGTCCTGGTGCCGGGAGTGCTGTCCGTGGCCGCTCCGGCGTCCGCGGACACCTCCGGCAAGGATCAGGGCGCCGACGTCGTCGCGCCCAGGCAACAGCCCGCCAAGATCGGCACCGAAGGCTGGCAGGTGCTCACCACGGCGAGCGTGAAGGACGGCGGGGACAAGGTCTCCACGCCCGGCTACGCGACCCAGGGCTGGCTCCCGGTGAAGCCCGACGACGAGGGCGCGCCCGGCACCGAGATCACCGCGCTGGTGCAGAACGGCAAGTGCCCGGACGTGTTCTACGCGGACAACATGCGTAAATGCTTCGGGTACATCGACAAGCTCGGCCCGGTCACCACAGCACCGTTCAAGGACCCGTGGTGGTACCGCACCGACTTCACCCCCGCGTTCAAACAGGGGCAGAACGCGAAGCTGACCATCCCGGGCATCGTCGGCGAAGGCGACGTCTGGGTCAACGGCACGCAGGTGGCGGGCAAGGACCTCGTCAGCGGCGCCTTCGCCGGGCACACCTTCGACATCACGAAGCTGCTGCGTCAGGGCAAGAACACCTTGGCGATCAAGGTGTATCCGAACGACCCGAAGACGATGTACACCGTCGACACGGTCGACTGGGGCCAGCTGCCGCCGGATAACAACACCGGTATCCAGTTCGCTCCCCGGTTGCAGATCTCCGACGCGCTCACCGGCGACAACGCACACGTCGTCCAGGCGAACGCCGCCGACATGAGCAGCTCGTCGCTGACGGTGAAGGTCGACGTCACCAACAACGCGCCCACCGCGCAGACCGGTGACGTGTCCGCGACGGTCACGCCGCCCGCCGGCGGGGGAGCGCCGATCGTCGTCAAGCAGACCGTGAAGGTCCCGGCGAACTCGAAGCAGACCGTGACGTTCACCCCGGCGAAGTTCGGCGCGCTGAAGATCGGCAAGCCGAAGCTGTGGTGGCCCTACTCGATGGGCGACCAGCCCCTGTACGGACTGTCCACTTCGGTCTCCCAGGGCGGCGTGGTCTCGACGTCCTCGCAGAGCACCTTCGGTATCCGGACGGTGAATTCGCGGCTGGTCGGCAAGTCCCCGCAGCTGCCGCAGGGCGCGCGTCAGTTCGGGGTCAACGGCAAGGACTTCGTGTTCCGCGGTGGCGGGTACGCGCCGGATCTGTTCCTGCGTTACGACAAGGCCGACGCGGCGCACCAGATCGCGCTGATCAAGAACCTCGGCCTCAACGGCATCCGGCTCGAAGGCCACGACATGCCGCAGGACTTCTACGACCAGGCCGACCGCGCCGGGCTGCTGATCATCGGCGGGTTCCTGTGCTGTGACGCGTGGCAGCCGGAGGACGCGGCGAAGCTGACCGACCGCGACTACCGGATCATGCACGATTCGGCCTACACGATCGGGCAGATGGAGCGGAACCATCCCAGCGTCTTCAACTACGGCTGGAGCGACAACGAACCCTTGCCGCGTCAGGAAAGCGAGACGCTGAAGGCGTTCAAGGAGGCGGACTTCGACGTCCCGCTGGTGGCGTCCGCGGAATACAAGAGCACGCCGACGCTCGGGGTGTCCGGGGAGAAGGAAGGACCGTACGACTGGGTCCCGCCGACCTACTGGTATTCCACGAACTACTCGAAGAAGGACAAGAGCCGCACCAACGCCGGGGGCGCGTGGGGCTTCGCCAGCGAGCAGAGCGCCGGGCACACGGTGCCCACCTTGGACTCGCTGAAGCGGTTCCTCTCGCCGGAGGAACAGCGGAAGCTGTGGACCGATCCGGAGTACAATCAGTACCACGCCAACTTCGAATCCGGGCACGGCGGCTACGCCTTCGGCACTCTGTACACTTTGGACAAGTCGATCACCGAGCGGTACGGCAAGTGGAACTCGCTCGAGTCGTACGTGAAGCTCGCGCAGCTGGCGAACTACGAGAACACCCGCTCACAGTTCGAGTCGTTCCTGCACCACTCGACGGACAAGAAGAACCCGGCGACCGGTGTCGTGTACTGGCAGTTGAACAAGGGCTGGCCGACGTTGCTGTGGTCGCTGTACAACAACGACGGCGACCAGGCCGGTTCGTTCTACGGCGCCAAGAAGGCGAACAAGCCGTTGCACGCGCTGTACGGCTACGACACCGGCACGGTGACCGTGGACAACCTCGGCGCGGGCTCTCAGAACGGCGTTTCGGTGCAGGCCAAGGTGTACGACACCGCGGGCAAGGTGCTCGACGACCAGACCGCGGACGGGATCTCGCTGGGCAGCCAGGCCGTGAAGACCGACGTCCTCAAGCCGAAGGTCCCCGCCGAGACCAAGCCACCGGCCAAGGCGCAGACGTACTTCGTGGAGCTGCAGGCCAAGCAGGGTGGGAAGGTCGTCGACCGGAACGTGTACTGGATGTCCACCCAGAAGGACGTGGTGGACTGGGCCAAGACCCTGGAAGGCCCGAACGACGCTCAGCCGCAGGCGACGATGAGCCAGTACGCCGACCTGCAGGCGTTGCAGGATCTGCCGAAGTCGCAGGTGAGCGCGAAGGCGTCGACGAAGGCGGCGCCGGGGCCGAACGGCGACGACACCGTCACCACGGTCACCGTCACCAACACGTCGAAGACCCCGGCGGTCGGCTTCTTCCTGCGGGCCGACGTGCGCCGCGGGACCGCGGACGGGCACGAGGCGTCCGGCGACAACCAACTCGCGCGGGCGACCTGGGACGACAACGACATCACGTTGTGGCCGGGCCAGTCGCAGACGCTGACCGTGACCTACAAGGCGGCCGATCTCAAGGGTGCCGTGCCGGTGGTCAGCGTCGACGGGTTCAACACGGGCCGGATCGTGGTCGGCGCGGGCGGTTCCGGCCATCATGACGAACAGGGCGCGGCGCTGGCGCCGCGGATCGAGGGGACCAGGGAGTGACGAACGCGGACTTGATCCTCGGGATCGACTTCGGCGGCACGAAGGTGGCGCTGGGGCTCGCCGACCGTGACGGGAACCTGCTGGCCACGCGCCGGCTGGACACCGACGCGGAGGCGGGGGCCGATCAGGTGGTGACGCGCGCGCTCGCCGGGGCGAAGAGCCTGCTGGCCGGTGAGGGCGCGACGGACCGGATCACCGCGATCGGTGTCGTCAGCCCGGGAATCGTGCTGCCGGAAGAGATCCTGCTCGCGCCGAACGTGCCGGGCTGGGAACGGCTGCACCTGCGTGAGCTGGTGGCCGCCGAGTTCACCGGGGTGCCGATCGCGGTCGGCACGGACGCGAAGGCGGCGGCGCTGGCGGAGTGGAAGTGGGGCGCGCTGGCCGGGGCCGATCCGGCCGTGTTCCTCTCGCTGGGCACCGGTATCGCCGCGGCGGTACTGGTCGGCGGCCGGTTGCTCACCGGCGCCAACGGGGCTGCGGGCGAGATCGGGTACAACCTGCTCTCGCCGCAGGACACCGAGGGTTTCGCCGGCGGAGCGGCGCCGCTGGAGGAAGCCGTCGGTGGACGCGGGCTGGGCGGCCGGGCGAGCACTCTGCTCGGCCGCCCGGTCACCGCGGGCGAGCTGTTCGCGCTGGCCAGGGAGAACACGGAGGCCAAGGAACTGGTGACGGCGGCGCTGGACGAGCTGTCCATGCACGTCGCCAACCTGGCCATCGCGCTCGACCCGCAGCGGATCGCGGTCGGCGGCGGCCTGGTCCGCTCGGCGGATCTGCTGCTGCCCGCCCTGCGTGACCGGCTCACCCACGCCGCGCCGTTCCCGCCGGAACTGGTGGCCGCCCGGTTCGACCAGGACGCCGCGCTGCTGGGCGCCGTCGCCCTCGCATTGGGAGATTCCGGACAACGCGATCCCGCGTAGCGCGATCCCGGACAGCGCGGTTGAGACGCCTGGGTGACGTGCCGGTGCCCCGACCCGGCACGTCACCCAGGGACCAGCGCCGAGGTCCGGCGTCGGTGCTGCCGGTGTCCTTTGTGGAGGGTAGTGCTGTGAAGGCCTCCTTACCGGCGCTGAGCGCCGTGAAGGCCCCCTTCACGGCGTTCGGCGGGCCTGGAGTGTGTGGCCTGCGGGGTTTGTGTCGCTCGCGGGTCTCATCGTGACGGCTGGGGTTTCGCGCGGCGGCGTCGTCTGTCGCGAACGCTCCGTTGGGGGCGTTCAGCGGCGCGAAAGGGGCCGTGGCGACCGCGCGGCGGGCGGCGGGGGCCCCGGGGGCGTTCCACGCGCGCAGCGACGGAAAGCACCCGCG